>JBHHVM010000068.1:0-11129 GCA_046754265.1 Phycisphaerae bacterium | reverse complement strand
CGTCACCAGGCCAGCGGCGATATTGGCCTGGGTTTCGTGCGGGGGTTCGGGCTGAAGCGCGGGGCGATCGCCTCGTCGGTGGCCCACGACGCCCACAATTTGATTGTGGCGGGCACCCACGACGCGGACATTTTTGCCGCAGCCGTGCAACTGGTCCGTATCCGCGGCGGGTTTTGCGTCGTGGCTGACGGTGAGGTGCTGGCGGACTGCCCTCTGCCCATCGCGGGCCTGATGAGCGATCAACCGGCCGACACGTTGCGCGAGCAGCTTGGCCGGGTCCGATCGGCGGCGGCTGACATCGGGTGTACGGTTCGCCGGCCGTTCATGGCGCTGTCTTTTTTGAGTCTGTCAGTTATTGGCACTCTGAAAGTCACCGACCAGGGGCTGATCGACGTCGATCGCTTCGAGCCGGTCAGTGTATTGGCCTGATGAGCCGGGTCCGGGCCGGTGACGGTGCTTTTGGAACCGCCCTGCGGGCGGGCTTGGCCGGGCTGGGCGTACCCATCACGGACGATGCGCTGGAAGCGCTGACCCGTCATTTCATCCTGCTTATTGAGGCCAACCAACATATCAATCTGACACGGATCACCGACCCGACTGAGGCGGCCCTGCGGCTCTATGCCGACTCGGCTGCGGTGCCGGCCTGGGCGTCACAACGTGGCATCGCCGTCAAAAGCGTCCTGGATGTGGGATCGGGGGCTGGGTTCCCGGCGCTGCCGCTGGCTGTGTTGCAACCGGCCTGGAAGGTCACTGCCGTAGAAGCGACAGGCAAAAAGGCTGCCTTCATCGAATCGACGGTCCGGGCTCTGGGGCTGCCCAATGTGCGGGCTGTTCACGCCCACAGCGAGCATTGGTCGTGCGAAACTCGGTTCGATGTGATCACCTTCAAGGCGGTGGGGGCCCTGGAAGGCTGCCTGGCCTGCGCCGCCGATCGCGTCCTGGCCGGTGGACACGTGGCCGTTTACAAGACCGCCAATCTATCGACTCAAGAAACCGAAACTGGGGGCCGGGCGGCCCGGAAGTACGGGTTGGAATCGGTGCAGGGATTAACGTACAGCCTGCCGTTGCCAGACGGTCCGGGGCAGTTTGCGTTGCACGTTTTCAGGCGGCGCTAGGGGCTGGGGTCCGTGTCGGGTTGAGGCTGCACGATTTGCACGACGACGGTGATTAGATCCTCGGCTGCCAGTGGTGCGGCGGTTGCGGTGTCGGTTTCGGGTTGTCGAAGGTCAGAGTCCCCGTCGCTCAGCCGTTTGCGCTGATTCTTCACGATCTCGCCCGGCCTGTCGGGCACCGGTGTGGGGGATTCGGGTGCCGGTTGGGGGCCTTGAAGGTGGGCCCCGCCCTTGATGAATAGTTCTGAAATCATCCGAAAACCTTCCATCAGCGGTGACGGCGGCGAGGCTGCGTCATCCGGTGAGGTTTTGGCTTGGGCCTTGGTTGGCCCGAGCGTTGGCTCTGGCGAATTTTGCGGCGCAGGCGGGGTTAGACCCTCTGGCTTATCCAGAATCTGATCCTTCTTGGCGTTCTTTGACCGCACCTTGCGAGGGGTGTAGGCATCGGTCTGGGTCAGGGAACGTGATTCAGCCGACGACGCACCCTTCATGGCCTTATTCGGCTGCTCCACAAGATTGCCCACTGCGCGCTGACGATTCGCGATCCGGTTGCCTTGGGGGCGGCGCCCGGCGCGACGTTCGGGCGGCGGCTGCACTTGGGCGAGCAGGTTTTTGGTTTCTGTGGTATTGCGAGCAACGGCCGGTCCCAGGGCCATGCTGATTTGTCGCTCCATCCGGTCGCCGGCGGACACGGCTTGGACCAGGTCCATCAGTTGATCGGGCCGAAGTCGTACGACGAACTGGGTTTGATTGGCCTGGTCGAAATTGCGATTTGGCCGGCCCTCAATGATCAGCGGACGGCTGGGCGATACGGTGGGCCCAGCCTCATCGGTGGTCAGGCCCTGAAGATGGTTGGCCAGGGCAAACGTCTTGATCTGTTCGCGGGCCAACCGCTCGTCCACCGGATCGCGGGCCTGAACGACGATGGTGTTGGTCTCGTTGGCGAACCGGTGATTGACCAGATCGGTCAGGGGTTGCCCGGTTTCGAGCTTCTTTTCCAGGCTCAATATCCGGTTGAGGTGCACGACCTTTTGTTTGAGTGCATCCAATTGCTCGGCAGGCTTGACGCCAAGGACGATCATCGTCCCCGGGGGCGCGGACGAGGCTTCGGCTTGGTCGGCTGGCTCCGGTTTGGCTCGCAGGGCACGGATAGTGTCAGATTCTGACAGGCTGTCGGGCTGTCGGTCGGGTGACTTTTCAGTCGGGGAATCCGGCGCGGCCATGTCACCGGCAAGCTCTGCAGGGGTCGATTCTTCGGAGGCTGGACGGCTGACCGATTCTTTTTCGGAATCCGCCGAAGCGAGCATTCGGCCGGGCGCCTGGGAAGGCAGTGGCCCGGTCGGACCGCCGGTGCTTCTAAGGACATACCATCCGCCGCCCACGGTGATGGCCAGCACCGCTGCCGCCGACAGCAAGGGTTTGGCTGAGGACCACCACGGACGGCGCAGTGGGGCCAATTCCTCAAGATCCCCCAGTAGCAGCTCGCGCTCGGCGCCGGCGGTGAGTTCGTCGAGCATCTCGGGCGGGGCACCGCGGCGCGGCAAGGTGCGCACCAGCTCTACGGTTTGTCGCAGTTGTTCCAAGCGACCCCGGGCATAGGAATCCTGGGCGATTAGCCGTTCGAGGAGCGTGCGATCGGCATCGCCCAGCTCATCATCCAGGTAGGCTGACAGGAACTCATCCAGATTGTCTCGATCGATAGATGCCATGGCTTTAGCGCTCCGGAGCCAGCATCGGCTCCAACATATCCCGCAGGGCTGAGCGGGCCCGGTGCAGGCGCGATTTGACCGTTCCGGGGGCAATGCCCAGGGCCTCGGCGATCTGCCGGTAGTCGAAACCTTCCATATCGCGCAACACCACCACCGCGCGAAATTCTTCGTCCAGTTTGTTCAACGCCCCGACCACCTGGTCGTGCAACTCGGTTGCGGCCTGGCGGTCCGACGGATCGTGCGGCGATGGATCCTGCATCCGGGCCGCCAGGTTGGACGCCTGGTGGTTGCCGGATGTTGCTTGAAGGGGGGCGTCCAAGGAAACGGTCCCCCGCCGCCGGGCGGCCCGCCTGCTCGAGAGCGTCAGATTGACGGCGATTCGAAACAGCCAAGTGTAAAACGTGGCCTGTCCCCGAAACGAACCGATGGATTGGTGGGCCTTTAGGAACGCATCCTGGGTCAGGTCGCGGGCGTCTTCGGCGTGTCCGCAGATTCGCCAGACGGTGTTGTACACGCGGTCCTGGTAGCGCTGGATCAGTTCTGCGAAGGCGGACATGTCCCCCGCCTGCAGTCGCCTGGCAAGCGCCACGTCGTTTTCACCTGTCGCCCTCGCGGCAGCCTCCACAATCAATGTCCTTCTGGAGTTTTGGACGCCGGACGTGGGCCCGGGGTTCCCAGGACTTTCGGGCCGATAACCCCGGGGTGCGCTCGGCGGCCGGCTGGGCTATGGTCCCCATCATGCCGTCGGCCTGGGGCGGGGTCAAACTCCGGGAAGGTGGCCCAACCGGGTCCGCCACCTCGTGAGGCACTATTTTTCGGACCTTCGCGGGCCGGTCCACCGGCTGGGGGATCGTCTTTCAGATGGAAGCATGGCCGCTAACCGGTTGAAAAAAACGCCCGATCTGAAACCGTTGTCTGACTCGATTGTAATGTATTCTGAAGACGGACACGCCGGTTCAGGTGGCCTTCCGCATAGGGCGGGTTGGCCAGCGGGCCTGTTTGAACGTGCAATTGGGGACAGCTTCCATGAGTGTCATTCAATGGGCCGGCCTGGGCATACTCAGCCTGGCCTCGGTTATTACGTTAAGCGATTTGGTCAACTGGGCGTGCCGCGGTCGTGGTTGATGTTCTTGGGAGGGGTCGATGGTATGGGTCTGGCAACTATGGGGCGATGGAGCGTCTGTGTCGATGATAGTCCGCGCGGGCTGAAGCCCGCGGCTCGCTTGGTTGGCAAGGAACTAGCGCTGTCGGCGTAGCACTTATCTTGAGCTGCGCTTGCCGGTCGGTTTCGGGCAGGCTTTGGCCACGGCCATTAGAAACAGGTTCAGGTTTTCGGGGTGAATGATGGCTTGGTCCTGTAGCTTGACCACCAGTTCGTCCACCAACATGGTGAATTGCCGGTCGCGATAGGCTTTGTTCAATTCGATCTGCACTTGGCTGAAATCAGGGGCTTGGGCGGGCTCGATGAGTCCGGCGCGGACGATGAACAGCGACTCGGGCCCATCAAGTACGGCGCTGACCGTGTGCGAGTCCAAGGCTGCCAACACGGGCCCGACCACCGCCCAGCGCCCTTGCAAGCTGGTGGGCTCGATCATCCCCCAGTGCCCGCCTTCGGAGGCGTGAATGCCTCGGGAGTATTCCTCGGCCACCGTTTCGAAGTCGGCGCCCTGGCCGATGAGCTTCAACGCTTCTTGGGCCCTGGCCCGGGCGGCTGAGGGATCGTCCCCCAATGGCACCTCGATCAAGTAAAGTTCGCGGCGTTCCGGCGTGGTCATTTCGTCCTTGCGCTGCTGGTAGTAGCGCATCAGGTCGCGGCGGGTGGGTTCGGATATTTTCGGCGAGAGGGTTTGCTGCAAATAGCGGACGATGAGCAGTTCCCGGCGAATCCGCTCGCGGGCTTGGTCCGGCGACAGGCCCTGCTGGGCCATGGCTTGTTGCCAGCGGACCTGGCGACCCTGGTATTGCTCCTGGATCAGATTGCGCAGCCGCTGATCGGTGAATTTGTCCAGGAACTTGTTTTCCTGCTCGGAAAGCCGGCGCGACGCTTCTTGAAACAGCAGCACGTCACGGGCTTTGGAGCGAATCCGATTGCGCAGGGTGTCCAACAGGTATTGGCGATAGAGGGCCGGCGACATGTTCTCGGCCCGGCGCTCCAAGTCCGGACGCAACCCCCCCAGGATTTGATCGACCGTGATGGTGTCATCGTTGATGGTCAGCACGTCGACGGGTTGGGTGGGCTCAGCCTGGTCCGGGGAAAGACCGGCCGATCGCGACGTGGCGGATTCCTTTGGGGCCGAGCGGGCGCCGGCTGGCTTGGCTGGGGTTGCCGCGGAAGTCAAACGGCTCTTGGGGGCCGGTTTGTCGCGTTCGAACAGGCTGCATCCAACCAAGCCTAGCGGCAGAACCAAGCATCCGACAGGCATCGCGCGTCGCCAGAGTCGATTCATCAGGCTGTCACCTCCGCGGGTTCGGATAGATACTTTCGCAGCACGGTCAAGAGGGTATCCGGTTCCAAATAGTTTGGCGGCGGGCGCCAGTGTATGGTTCTGGCATCGGGCATACGGACCGTGCCGGCCACGTCGGCCAAGATGGATTCCAGCCGGCGATGGTCTTTCACCGAAAAGACGACGTCCCGTTCGGTCAGCACGATCGACCGGATGCCCAGCAGGCCTGCCCGCACGCGAATCTCGGCCAACTCCATCAATCGGCCGACGGCCGGGGGGAAGCGCCCGTAGGCGTCCTGAATGTCCCGCTCGGTCTGTCGCAGCGCTTCGATAGTTTGGCAGGAGACCACCCGTTTGTACACATCGACGCGGGCCCGTTCGGCTGCGACGTAGGAGGCGGGCACGTGACCGGCGACATTGAGCTCTAATTGCACGCGTCCAGGTCCGGAGGCTGATTCGCCCTTGGCCCGTTTGACGGCTTGGTCGAGCAGTTGACAGAACAGCTCGTATCCCACCGCGGCGATGTGTCCGCTCTGCTCGGGGCCCAGCACGTTGCCGGCCCCGCGGATTTCAAGATCGCGCATGGCAATCTGAAAACCGGCCCCCAGTTCGCTGAATTCCTCGATGGATTTGAGCCGCCGGGCTGCTTTGGGCGTGATGGTGCGGCTGCCGGGCAACAGCAAATAGCAATACCCCCGGTGCCGGCTTCGGCCCACCCGACCGCGAAGCTGGTGCAGGTCCGCCAGGCCGAACCGGTCGGCCTGGTTGATGAAGATGGTGTTGACCCGCGGGATATCGATGCCGCTTTCGATGATCGTCGTGGCCACCAGCACGTCGGCCCGGTGGTGGACGAAGTCGGTCATGACGTTTTCGAGCTCGCCCTCTTTCATTTGGCCGTGGCCCACCAGGATGCGGGCTTCGGGAACGATGCGCCCAATCTCAGCGGCCATGGACTGAATGGAGCGCACGATGTTATGCACGAAGTAAACCTGTCCATCGCGGTTCATTTCCCGCAGCACAGCCTGGCGAATCAACTTGGCGTCGAAGGGGCCTATCTGCGTTGCGATGGAGCGGCGGTCCAGCGGCGGCGTGGCCAGCGAACTGATGTCCCGCAAGCCCAACATGGACATGTGCAGGGTGCGCGGGATCGGCGTGGCCGTCATGGTCAGCACATCGACCGTGTGGCGAAGTTGTCGCAGGCGATTCTTGTGCTCCACCCCGAAGCGCTGCTCCTCGTCGATGATCAGCAAGCCCAAGTCGGCAAAGCCCACGTCTTTGCTCAACAGCCGGTGGGTGCCGATGAGTACGTCCACGCGCCCTTTGCGAGCGTCGTCAATGACGCGCTTCTGCTGGGCGGGGGTTCGAAAGCGCGACAGACGGTCGACGATGAAGGGGTAATCCGCCAAGCGATCGCGCACGGTCTGATAGTGCTGCTCGGCCAACACGGTGGTAGGCACCAATACGGCGACCTGCTTGCCGTATTCGATGACCTTGAACGCGGCCCGGATGGCCAGTTCGGTCTTGCCATAGCCCACGTCGCCGCACAGCAATCGGTCCATGGGCCTGGGGGATTGCAGGTCTTTTTTCAGCTCATCGGCGACGATGAGCTGATCTTCGGTTTCTTCGTAAACAAAGGAGCCTTCGAACTCTTGCTGCCAGGTGGTGTCGGCTGGATAGGCGATGCCTTCGTGTAGCTCTCGGGCAGCCTGCACTTCCAACAACGACGAGGCCAACTCGGAGACGGAGTCGGCCACCTTTTCGGTGGTCTTTCGCCAGCGCGTGCCGCCCAGTGTGGACAGTTTGGGTTTGGCGTAACCGGACCCGATGTATTTTTGCACCAGGTCCACCTGCGAGACGGGCACGTGGAGCTTGGCTTTGGCGGCAAATTCAAGGGTCAGGAACTCTTCGCGGCCATCGGCCTTGCCTTTGGACAGGGTCTTCATGCCGGTAAAGCGGGCGATGCCGTGAATGACGTGGACCACCGGATCACCGGGCTCCAAGTCCAGCCAACTTTCCAGCGGGCGGGTGGCGTGGACCCGGCGCAACCGGCGGCGTTGCGGCTGGCGCCCGAAGATTTCATGGTGGCCCACGCAGATGGTTTTGGCGGGCACCCACTCGAACCCTCGATGCAGCGAACCGGTGCGCAGGTGCATCCTGTCGGGCACCTGGCCCAGGCGCTCGGCTAGAAGTTCCTCGAAGCGGGCCCGTTCCGAGGCGTTGTCGCAAAACACGTAGACGTGATGATCGGCGGCGGCGTTACACAGGGCGGCGATCGCTTCGCCCGACGGTCCTTCGAACCGGCTTAGCGAGTTGACCTGAAACTCGAAGCGGTCTTCCTCTTTGACCACGCTGGTACCACCTAGCCGGGCCAGGTGCAGTTGATCGAATCGGGCCAAGGCTGCCAACACCTCCGACACGGGCATCAGGCCATCGCCGCCATCCACGCGGGCCTGGAAGGTTTGACCCAGCTCGACAATTTCCTGGGGTTCATCCAGAACCACCAGGGTGCCCTTGGCCAGGTAGTCCAGAAAAGCGACGCCCCGGCTGGGGTGGGCGGATTCGGGTTTTGGGGCCAGCAGGGAGGCCTGCTCGAGTTTGGTTTGGGATCGCTGCGTGGACACGTCGAAGCGCCGAATTGACTCGACGCGATCGTCGAGGAACTCGAGGCGCAGGGGGTCGGATTCTCCCGGGGCGAAGACGTCCAGAATGTCACCCCGGCGGGCAAAATCTCCCGGAGCCTCGACGCGGTCCAGCCGTTCGAACCCGCCGTCGCTGAGCCAGGCGGTTAGCTCGTCCAGGTCGTGGGGTTGCCCGACCTTGACGGTCAGGGCTGCGGCCCGAACCGCTTCGGATGGGGGCACGATTTGCATGAGGGCTTGGATGGGGGCCACCAGGGTTTGCGGCTTATCGGACCGTTGCAGCATTCGGTGGCACAAGCGCAGGCGCTCGGCCTGTATCTCTCCTTGGCCTGGCCCTTCACCGGGCAAGGATTCCCAGGCTGGCAGCAGGTCGCAGGAGCGTTGGCTGAATAGTTCCAGGTCGTCCAGGGCGGCGTCGGCTTGCTCCAGGTGGGCGGTCAGATAAAGAAGGGGTCTTGGGGGTGATCCGGCTGCCGCGCAGGCTACCATGGGCGCAGAGGACCCCCACAGGCCGGCGAGACTGAGCGTCCCGCCCGACCGTTTGAGTCGCTCGGCCAATCGGCCAAGCGCGGGGTCGGCGGTGATCGTCTGGACCACCATAATCGCTAGGGTCGATCTTACGCTGGTCGGCGTGGGCTGCAAACAGGCCAGGCCCATACGCTGGCGACAACTTCCCACAACTATACACGGGGTGTGGCTGGTCCGGGGTCGAGGGAACTTATATCCTTGGATGGATTGGGCGAGCCGCCCCGACCTTGGCCTACTCCAGGCCCATGTCAGATCCATGACGGGTTGGCTCGACCCAACATACCGATCCAAACTGTGCCGGTCTGGATCACGGGAGCCGCGAAATAATGATTCGTCCAAAAGTCCGGGCTTTTGCCTTGGCTTGTGTAGCTTTTCCCGCCGTTTTGTCGGCTGAGCCCCCTGCGCCGGGTTTTACGCTGGGGGCCTACGTTCCCGAAGCGTGCCCCGTCTACGTGCATCGTCGGAACAACCCCAAGCGCCAGTTCATCAACCGCAAGTGGAAGCGGATCATCACGGCTGTCAAGCAGGCCGGCTTGCTGGAAGAACTCAAGAACAACCTGGGCGCCACGATGGAGGGCCAGGCCCGGGAACGATTCGAGGAGCAGTGGGCCCGGACCCTGGACATGGTGCGGCAGGTGTCTTGGGGCGACTTGTGGCAGCAGGAATTTGTTTTCGCCATGCGGTTCAGCCCGGTGCCGGGCTTCGTCGTGCTGTGTGAGGGTCGGCCGGGCACCGGTTCGTCCAACGCCGCATCGCTGGTGGCGGTGTTGGATCAGTGCGCCGCCGGCGACGAAGCGCTGGCTGTCTGCCGCCAAAAATGTCCCGGCGGGAAGATGGCCACGCTGGATCTGCCCGGCACGCCGGTGGCCCTGCAGGTGATTCAGCGAGCCGACACCCTCGTGCTATGCACCGACCGGCTGTTGGCCGCCGAGGTGGTCAAGCTCATGCGAGGCAATCGCCGCCTGCGCTCGGTGACCGATTCGCCCCGGTTCCAGCAGGCTTTGGAATCGCTGCCGCCGGCTGAGGACATGATCGTTTATGCCGATTGGCGGGCCATGCTGACGGGTTTGCGCGAGTTGCTGGGGTCCACGCTGGAGCGGGTGGCCCACGGCGAAGACCGCGACCAGGCGTTGGACGTGCTGGATAAAATCATGCGTCGGATCGATGTGCTGGACTACTCGTTGAAGGTGGTCCGCACCGAAGGACTGCAACAGCATACCTATTCGGTCACCGCACTGCAGCCGGATCGCGTGCAGGCCAAGTTGGCCCGGGCGCTGGCTGAGCGGGAACCGTTGCAGGACCCCCTGCGCATCGTGCCGGCCAGTGCCACGGCGTTTTCGGCGTCGACCGGTGCGGATCTGGAGATGATCTATTCGTTGATTCGCGACGTCGTGGCGGAGGACCTTCCGCACGGTACGGACGTGCTGGAGCGGTGGGATGCGCTGCAGGCGAGGGTGGGCTTTGATGTTCAAGGGGACCTGTTGAGTTGGCTGGATGGCCGGCTGATGGTCGTCAGCCTTCGGCCGAAGCAACCCAAGCCGTTCGGCGGCACCGACGATGTTTTGTTGCTGGGCGTCAAAGACGTGGCACTGGCCAGGAAAAAAGTGCAGGCTGGGTTGGTCCGCCTGCAAGGCTTGGCGTTGGAACACCTCAAACAGCCCTTGTTGGTCAGCCCAGCCCCGGAAGTTCATGGCGAAGGGTTCCAGACCGTCTTTAGCCCGTTGTTTGCCATCCTGGGCAAGCCGGTGATTGGCGTTCAAGGGCGCTGGCTGGTCTGGGGCACGTCGGCCTCGGCCGTCAACCAGGTGATCGAGACCGCCTCGGGCCGGGCCCCGTCCATTAAGGAACAACCCCGGTTTCGCCGAGAGGGCTTGACCCTGGAAGGGTCCGTCCGCAGCGTGAGCTTTGCCGACCTGGGTGACCTGGGCCGTCAGCTTGCCCAGAGCATGATGATGCCGTCCATCATGTTGGGCTTTATGCCGCAGAACGAAGAGACCGGCCCCGCACGGGCCTTGCTGAGCACCATGGCCCGAGCCGGCCCCATCCTGGGCATGATTGATTTTTATTCCTCCTCCGCATCGACAACCACCTTTGACGGTCGTTCCTGGAGAACCGAGCAGGTGGTGACGTACAAAGACGGCGACTAAACGCGGATTTACCAGGTGGAATGGTCGCTGTGGCTGTGATTCGTGCGTGTTTGCCCTGTGATTCAAGGATGGCCGGGTATTGCGGCAGGGGCATCCAATGGGTGAAGGGGCAAGACGAGCCCCTGGCCCATCTCGAAGTGGACGACTGGGCGTCACATTCCTAATATGAGCCCATGCCAGCAAAACGAAAAGAACTGCTAACGCAGTTCGTCGAATGGGTCGGCGCCCATATCACCGGCGACGAAAAATCCCAGGCACAAATCTACCTCGACCGACTCTTCATCGCCCTTGGCCACAAGTGCTGCCTTGACATCGGGGGCACGCCCGAATTCCGTATCCGCAAGCCAAAGGAGTCCGGCGGCGGGACCGCGTTCGCCGAAGATATCGACCTCCTGCCGCGCCACTTCGCCGTTCGCCTGCTCGACGACTACAAGGCACCCGCCGATAGCTTGGACCTGCTCGGTGGGCTCTTCGAAGCGACCAACACGCAAGACTCTTCTTCCGTCAGCACCCAACCCAACTCGAGGGTTTGCATTCCGACGACACGTCC
>JBHHVM010000067.1:0-11142 GCA_046754265.1 Phycisphaerae bacterium | reverse complement strand
GGACCATCTTGAGCTTCATCCCGTGGCGCTGCTCGTGTTCGTAGAGCGCCTTCCAGAATTCGGTCATAACGGTCAGATCGTCAAGCGTGGCCGGACGGATGGTAAAGGGGGTTGTCACCGGGGCCGAATGTGTCTGCGCGGTGCTCATAGGCCCTCCTCGGAGTGATGCGAGGCACACGGGCCGTCGGTGACAAAGCGGGCCACTTCGTGGGGCCAACCGGATGGGTCTGGGCCGAACTGGCAAAGGAAACCGAATGCCCAGCGTTCCAATCCGATGGCCGTGCAGGCGGTATGGGCCGGTCCACCGGCCTCGGTGTCGATGCCGAAGGAGCGCCCGAAAAAATCCTGGTGGTAGTTAAAGGAACCGGCCGCCAGCGACCCGTCCGAATAGGGCAGGGTCAAGCGGATTTCGTATTTGAGCTGGAAGGCGGTTTGGAAGCGGGTGCGGGTTTGATATTCAGCCACGAAGAAGGGGTCGGTGGCGCTTTGGATGGTGTAGGCCAGGCCGAGGCGGTCCATGCGTTTTTTCCACGCAGCCATGCTCGACTGGCGATGGCGGGTCACCACGTCAGCCGGGGCGACGAAGATGAGTTCCCGCATGGTGAAATCCCAGAGGCGCTCGAGCGATTTGAGGTTGCCCGACTCGAAGCGGAAGCATTTGCCCACCGCGGTCGCGGCCTGGACGCCCTGTTTTGGGATGGTCGAGTCAGCCAGGTGGTTGTACCAGTGGAAACAGACGGCCGGCGCCAGCATGTAGTCGGTCGAGGCCAATTCTCCGGCCGATGGGGTGGTGCCGTGTTGCTGGCGGGCCCGGTCGGCAAAGGCCGAGATCGTATCCACGTCTTCCTGGAGGTGGTGGACGAAGCAGCACGAGTGCGGGAAGGACGTAAAATAATCGCAACGGGCCATCGCCCGGGTGGATATCATGGCGGGAAAGGCGTGTTCGGTTGGCCCAAAGGGGGCGGCCAATTCGCCGAACAGGTGGTCGAAGTAGGCCATCAGCCGGACCACCAACGGGCCCATGCCATACTGACCGGTGCCCAACTGGAACACGTGGCCTTGTTGCAGCAGCCAGGGCATAGGGTCTTGGCCGGCTGGGATGGGGGCGTCGCGACGATCGACGAACGTCTCGGTGGATGGCGGGGTGTGGCCCTTCACAACGGACCGCACCACGCGGGTAATTTTGTCGGCGATGGCTTCGGGGGCCACGCGGCGCTGGTGCGTTCGGTCGATCCGGTAGGTCACCACGGCGGCATTGGCGGGGTCGATCCGCAAGTCGCACGTGCCGGCCGCAGCATATTGGAGTTTTGACTGCACCTCGTCCAGCAGATCGGCCGGGACCGGGTCGGGCAGTTGAACCGAGGCGGGGGGGGTCATACCGTGGCCTCGGTCGTCAGGGCGGTCAGGTAATCCTGGATGGCCCGATAGGAGATCAACTCGGGGATCTGTTCGACCGGAATGCGGATGTCCAAACGGGTTTCCAAGGCGAACATCAGGTTGACGTGGGCGATCGAATCCCACTCGGGGATGACGCCCATAGCCAAACCGTCGTGTATCTGGTCAGCCCGAATCTGAAGCGCTTCAACCAGGGCATCGTGGATGTGCCGGGTGAGGTTTTGACTCATGGGCGGACTCCGTGTGTACTTGTCCCCAGACCGTACCAGGCCGATGCAAATTGGCCATGCGGGTGGCCGGCGGAGGGTCCCGGCAAGGAGTGAATCGACGCCAGGGGTCGATAACTTGAGCCCTATCGGACCATGAGAGAGCGTCCGATAAACCGGTCGCAGGCCGGGCCGATCGCGTTGACCGGCGGGCTGGTTCGGATACGGTAGGGCCTGCAAGGCGCGGGTGAGTGGCGGAATGGCAGACGCTGGGGGCTTAAAACCCCCTGGGAGGTAACTCCCGTGCGGGTTCGAATCCCGCCTCGCCCAGTGGGCGATTTGGCTGCGACCCTGAAGCTGCCGGCGCGGCGAGGCTGAGGGGTCGCCGGAGCGGTTGGACCCAAAGCCCGGTTTGTGGAGTAGGAAACGAGCATGCCCCTACCGACACCGTTTCATCCCCGCACGTCCAAACTGTGCCAAGCCATGCGCTGGAAAGAGTGGGCCGGTTATTACGCCGTGTGCTCTTTCGGCAGCTATCACGAGCGCGAATACTTCGCCTTTCGACACTCGGCAGGGCTGATCGATGTGACGCCGCTTTTCAAGTACGACGTGGGTGGCCCCGATGCGGAGGCCTTTCTTTCCCGGGTGATGCCCCGCGACATCGGCAGGCTGAAGTTGGGGCAGGTGGTCTATGGCGGCTGGTGCGACAATGCCGGCAAAATGCTGGACGACGGGACCGTCTGGCGGTTGGACGAAGCCAGCTATCGGGTCACCTCGACCGAGCCGAACCTGGCCTGGTTCAAGCGGTGTGCCGTCGGGTTCGACGTGTCCATCGAGGATATCACCGATCAGATCGCGGCCGCGTCGATTCAGGGCCCCTGTTCGCGGGAGATTCTCAAGCAGGTCTGCGATGCGGACATGGAGGGGCTGCGGTTTTTCCGGTTGACGCCGGCCAAGTTCGACGGGTTTTCCGGAACCATCACCCGGACCGGGTACACGGGCGACCTGGGGTACGAGGTGTGGGTGGCCAACGCCGACGCCCCGGCCCTTTGGGACCGGCTGATGTCGGCGGGCAAAGCCTACGGCATGGAGCCGGCCGGCCTGGACGCCATGGACATGACCCGCGTGGAGGCGGGGTTTCTACTGAACGGTGTGGATTATTTCCGGGCGGATCAGTGCCTGATCGAGTCACGAAAATCGACGCCCTATGAGATGGGCCTGGGCTGGGCGGTTCATTTGGACCGCGACGCGTTCAACGGGCAGGCAGCCCTGCGGGAGGAAAAGCAGCACGGCCCAGTCAAGCAGTTCGTCGGGCTGGAGATCGACTGGGACGAGTACGAGGCATTGTTCGCCCGGCACGGTCTTCCGCCCGAAGTATGCAGCAGCGCCTGGCGCTCGGCGGTGCCGGTCTACGGCCCGGGCGGCGGGCAGGTGGGTCAGGCCACCAGCGGGACTTGGTCCCCGTTGTTGAAGAGGAACCTGGCCCTGGCCACGGTGCAATCGCCCTTTGCCTCAACCGGCCAAACCCTGCGGATCGAGGTAACAGCTGAGTACGTGCGCCACCAGATCAAAGCGACGGTGTGCAAGAAACCGTTTTTCGATCCGCCGCGCAAGAAGGAGTAGGTTGGCAAGCATGGCCCAACGCTACGACGCCATCATCATCGGAGGGGGGCACAACGGATTGGTGTGCGCCGCTTACCTGGCCAGGGCGGGGCGGAAGGTGTTGGTCCTGGAACGCCGGCACGTTTTGGGTGGGGCAGCCGTCACCGAGGAGCTGTATCCTGGGTTCAAGTTCTCGGTCTGCTCCTACGTCGTAAGCCTGTTTCGCCCCCACATCATCCGAGAGCTGGAGCTGGCCCGCTACGGGCTGGAGATGATCCCGCTGGAGTGCTCTTTCCTGCCCTTGCCGGATGGTGACTCGCTTTGTCGCTGGGCGGACTGCCATCGCACCCGGCGGGAAATCGCCCGGTTCAGCGCCAAAGACGCCGAAACCTATCCGGAGTTCGGCCTGGCCATGACCAAGATGTCGCACTTCGTCAAGGCGCTGATCGACAACCCAGCCCCGGACCCGACCGCGTGGAACCCGGCAGAGCTGTCGGGCCTGTTGCGGCTGGGCCAAAAGTTCAAGTCCCTGGGGCCCGACCTGATGCACCTGCACATGCAGTTGCTCACGCTTAGCGCAGTGGATTTTCTGGACTTGTGGTTCGAGTCGGGCGTGCTCAAAGCGCCCATGTCGGTCAGTGGCATCATCGGGACGTTCCTGGGTGTGCGTTCGCCCGGCACCGCCTATGTCCTGTTGCACCATTACATGGGCGAGATCGACGGGGCGTTTCGATCCTGGGGATTCGCCAAGGGGGGGACCGGCGGGATCAGCCTGGCCATCGCGGCGTCGGCCCGGGCGCATGGGGCCGAGATTCGCACCGAGGCGCCGGTGGAGCGCGTGCTGGTCAAGAACGGCCAGGCCAGGGGCGTGGTGCTGCCGGACGGACGAGAGATCGAATCCAATGCGGTGGTGTCGGGCCTGGACCCGCACCGCACCTTCTTGCGGTTGGTGGGGTCCGAGCATCTGGATGGCGAATTCGTGTCGCAGATTCAGCGGTACAAATTGCGCGGCAGCAGCGGCAAAGTGAACCTGGCCGTGGACCGGCTGCCGGAGTTTTCTTCCCGGCCGGGCGATTCGGAGCACCTTCGGGGGGACATCGCCATCGCCCCGAGCATCGATTACCTGGAGCGGGCCTACGACCAGGCCAAGTATGGGGACTTTTCGGAGCGGCCGTATCTGAACGTGGTGATCCCGTCGCTCGTGGATCCGACGCTGGCCCCGCCGGGCAAACACATCATTTCGTGCTTCGTGCAATACGCCCCCTACCGGATCAAGCAAGGCCCGGAGTTTTGGCCGAACCGGCGGGAGGCGTTCGGCGATGCCGTGGTGGACACCCTGGCTGAGTACGCACCCGGTTTGAAGGAGTCGATTCTGTTTCGGCAGGTGTTGACCCCCTGGGACATGGAGCAAGAGTTCGGCCTGACCGAGGGGAACATTTTTCACGGGGAATTGAGCGCCGAACAGCTTCTGTTTCAGCGCCCCGTGGCCGGTTGGGCGCGGTATCAGACGCCGGTGCCGAAACTGTGGATGTGCGGCTCGGGCACCCACCCAGGCGGGGGCATCATGGGGGCGCCGGGTGAGTTGGCCGCCAAGACCATGCTGAAGTCAGGGGCGCTATGAGCGGCACGAGCAAAGAGAGCGGACGATACGACGTGGTCGTCATCGGCGGCGGGCATAACGGACTGACCGCGGCAGCGCTGCTGGCCCGCCGGGGGCGCAAGGTGTTGCTGGTTGAGCGGCACGAAGCCGTGGGGGGCCTGGCCGTCGGCGATGAGTTTCATCCCGGGCACGTCTCAGCCGGACTGCATCACGAGACGTGCTGCGTGAGTCCCGGGGTCGTCGATGCGTTGAAGCTGGAACAGCACGGCCTGCAGATGTTGGACGGTCCGATGGCCGTGTTTGCACCCCAGCGGGACGGGCCCGGATTGCTGCTGCACCATGACGCCGACCAGGCAGCCAACGAAATTGCGGCCCACAGCCCGGCAGATGCCCGGCGCTACGCGCAATTCCGCGCGTTCCTGGATCGCGTGGGCGGAGTGATCCGGCGGTGGCAGCACGAGGCACCGCCTCCGATCATGGGGCAGGGGCTGTCGGGATTGATGCCTATGCTGTCTCGCGGGTGGGCCCTGCGGCGCCTGGGACGTCGGGACATGACCGAGTTGCTGCGCATCGTGCCCATGTGCGTGGCCGATTGGCTCAACGAGTGGTTTGAGACCGAGTTGATCCGCTGCCTGCTGGCGGGGCCTGCGCTCGCTGGGGACTTCGTGGGGCCTTGGTCGCCCGGCACCAACCTTAATTTGCTCCGCCGCGAGGTTTGCGCGTCCCGATCGGTCGTTGGCGGCCCCATGGGTCTGGTCGAGGCGCTGGCCCGGGCTGCCGAGAGGTACGGCGTGGAGGTCCGAACCGCGACGGCCGTGAAACGCATCCGCGTGGCCGGGGGCCGGGTCGAAGGGGTGACCTTGGCCGATGACGAACCCGTCGATGCCGCCCTTGTGATGTCAAGCTGTGACCCCAAACGGACGTTTCTTGAGTGGGTCGACGGGCGGCATCTTGAAACGGCGTTTCAAGAACGCGTGTCGCACTACCGTATGCGGGGGACGACTGCCAAGGTGGATCTAGCCCTGCGCGGGCCGCTGCGGTTTTCGTGCCGGCCCGATTTGGAAGTGGTGTATGCCCGAACGGGCGAATCCATAGACGGGATGGAACAGGCCTTCGACGCGGTCAAATACGGCCGATTCTCCGAGGAGCCGTCGTTGGACGTGTTCGTGCCCAGCGCGGTTCGGCCCGGCATGGCCCCGGACGGGCACACCGTCGTCTCGATCGCCGCTCATTTTGCACCGTACATGCTGGACGACGGCTGGACCGACCGGCTGGCCGAGCGATTGGGGGATGCCGTGGTCAAAACGTTGGCCCGCTATGCTCCGAAGTTGGAAGGGCAAATCGTGTCCCGCCGCGTGATGACACCTTGTGACATCGAAGCACGGTACGGCCTGACCCACGGTCATTTGCACCACGGCGAACAAGGACTGGACCAGTTGCTGGTCCGCCCCACGCCGGAGACCGCCCGGTACGGCACGCCGATCGAGGGATTGTACCTTGGCGGAAGCGGCAGCCACCCCGGTGGTGGGCTGACCTGCCTGCCGGGATCGTTGGCGGCGGCTACGATCATGGATTCAACGATGAATGGATAAAACTTATGGCGGCGGAGTAACTGGAGACGCGGACCAGAAAAGGAGTGCCTTGCGATGACACGATACGGACCAATGTTGCTGGCGGCCGCAGCCCTGAGCGTGACAGGCTGCTCGATGTTTGCTGAACATGCCTACAGGCAGGACATGGCGGGCAAGGCGCCGCCGGGTTTCGAGTTGACCACCCTGGAAGGCGAAACGGTGTCACTGCGCAGTCTGGGTGGCAAACCCGTGGTGCTGGCGTTCTTCGGTCTGGGGTGACCTCCCTGTCGTGCGGAGGCTCCGCACCTAAGCGCGTTGGCCGAACGATACGCCGACCAGGGCCTGGCGGTTGTGGCGGTCAACTCCTGGAACGAACCCAAAGACGACTTGGCCAAGTTTGCAGAGGACCAGAACCTCAAGCACCGCATCTGCCTTGAAGGTCGATCGGTGGCACAGGCGTACGGGGTCAAGGTTGTACCGACGGTGTTGTGGATCGCCCGAGACGGTCGAGTGGTGGACGTGGAGTTGGGGTTCGACGGCCCCGAAGCCCTGGACCGGCGAACGCGACGCCTGTTGGAAGAAGGTGCGTAGACGCTTGGGTCCGGCGTCGTCTTCGGGTGGTCAGCCGGTCTGCCGTTCGAGCTCGGCTTGATAGCGGTCCAGCAGGGCCTGGCGACTGATCAGCCCTTCGACGCGGGTTGGGTCGGTGTCGGCGCTGATAGCCAGCACGGGAGCATCGCTGCGGGCGAATTTGTCCAGGATGACGTCCAGGGTTTCGGTGCGCTGGACGGTGGGCACATTGCCGCGGAGCAGTTCGCCCACCACCAGCAAGGGGACCGCCTCGGGCTGAAGCAGGGCGGTGTTGATGTCATCGGCCACGACCAGCCCCCGGTAAGCGCCGTCGTCGTCCACCACCACAAAATTGGCGGCGTCGGTCTCGGCTGCGGTGTCCAGCAGCTTTTGCAGCGGGTCGTTCACGTGGACGAAGGAGGCCGGCTGGGCGTGGAGGTCGGCCACGCAGATCCGTTTCAAGATGGTCAAGTCGGCCAGGGAGCCCATGCGAATCCCGCGGCGGCGCAGTTTGAGCGTGTAGATACTATCCTGAAAGAGCGTCTGGGCGCCGAAGGTAGCCACGATGGCGGCGAACATGACCGGCAGAATGACGCGCGGTTCGCGAGTGAGTTCGTAGAGGATGACAATGGCTGTCAACGGGGCGTGGGTCGTGGCCGCGATCAGAGCAGCCATGCCGACCAGGGCGAACGCGGGAACGCTGGCCTGGTCGATCCAACCGAGATGCATCATACCCAGGCCAAAGGCCCCGCCGACCGCAGCCCCCATCAACAGCGACGGAGCGAAGATCCCGCCCGAGCCCCCAAACCCCAGCGTCAAGCAAGTGGCCAGGATCTTCAGGGCGCAGATGGCCAACAGCAGCCAAATGCTCATCTCGAAGAGGTGGCTGCCGATCACGAACTCGATGATCGGGTACCCGTTTCCGAAGAACGGCGGAGTGGTGGTGGCATCGGTGAGTTGGAAATAGGCGACGCCGGCCAGGCCCAGCAGCACGGCCCCCAGGACGGGTTTTAGAGGATCATAGAGTTTGATGCGGTCGACCAGGTCCTCGGTGAAATATAAGGCCCGGATGAATACGACGGCTGTAATAGCGCAGACCACGCCGAGCAGCAGGTAAAGGTGCAACTCCCGGCCGTCGAATTCGTAGCTGAACGTTGCCACAGCCTGCGTCTCGAAGATTCCAAAATCGCCGGGCCTGAGGGCATGGGTTATCGAACAACTCAAGACGCTGGCAAACACGACGGGTGAGAAGGTCTTGAAAGAAAAATCCTTCAAGAAGATCTCCAAGGCGAAGAGGACGCCGGCAATGGGTGCGTTGAAGATGGCGGCGATACCGCCAGCCACGCCGCAGGCCACCAGGAGGTTCATCTGCCGCCGGGTGGCTTTGAGCGTTTGTCCGAACGTGCTGCCGATGGCGGCCCCGATCTGAATAATGGGCCCTTCGGTGCCGGCCGACCCTCCCGAGCCGATGGTGAAAGCGCTGGCGATGGCCTTGGCCAGGGCAACCCGGGGGCGAATGACGCCGCCTTTGCGGAAGATGGCGTCCATCACTTCGGGGACGCCATGGCCTTTGGCTTCGCGGGCGAAGAAATGGGTGATGACGCCGACGGCCAGGGCCCCGGCGGCGGGCAGCAACACCAGCATGTACGCCCGGCCCGCGAAGACGCCGGCGGCTTCGGTGCCGTGTCCATAGCACTGCTCGCGGGCAAACTCGATGAGGTAGAAGAAGATGTCGGCGCCCAGACCCGTGGCTCCGCCGATGAGCACTGACAGGAAGATCAGATAGTAATCTTCCCTGCGGCTGCCCTTGGAGACGAAATAGGCGACGCGGTTGCGGAGGTTCTGCATCATGCTGTCGGCTGTGGGGCGGCGGTCGGCCATGGTGATCTCAAGGTTGCGGCAAAGAGGGTGACACTAGCAAGATCGGAGCCGTTCGACAAGCGCAAAGTCGTTTCTATGGTGAAAGGGGGGTGCATGACAGAATCGGTGGGCACAAGAACGTAGGGCAGGTCGTTGTTCCGCGCGAGCGGAACGTTGACCTGCCGTTTTGGCTTTGGGCTGCCTAAACTGTCATGCACCCGGTGAAAGGTCGTCCTGGTGAAGCCAAGGCGCTTGACGGGCCCTCTGCCGGGGACTAGGAGCGGGGTAACCGACCAGCGTGGCACGCGTGGAGGGGACAAACAAAGGATGCGACAGGGTATGGACAGCCAGACAACGTCGGATGTGCGGACGCCAGGGCAGAGGGCGTTGATCTGGGTGGGGTCGATCGGGCCCATCGGGAGGGCGCCCGCTTCGGGGACGGTGTGCGTGGCGCTGGTGGGTATCCCGCTGGTTTGGCTCATGCAGACGTATCTGGTCAGTGTGGGGATGTACATCGGGGGCACAGCTTGTCTTGCGTTGGCAGCCGTGGCAATTCACCAGGTGGGGGATCGCGTCTTGGGAGTCAAGGACAGCAGGTTGCTGGTCTGGGACGAGTTAGTGGGGTTCGCCATCGCCATGACGGCTGTGCCGATGACTTGGCGCTTGGTCGTGTTGGGGTTCCTGTTGGAGCGGGCTATCGACATTGCCAAGGTGTACCCAGCCAACGTGGTGGAGCGGCGAGTCCCGGGCGGATGGGGCGTGGTGGGCGATGACGTGGTGGCAGGGTTATACACCTTGGGCGCGTTGCACTTGGCCTGTGCAGCGGTGCCCGGGTGGGTGGGGCTTGGTTGACACGTTTTTGGACGGGACCTAACGTGGCTGCGTGTTGTATGGCAATATCTGGGGCAGAACGTGAGGTCCAAGGAATCGGTGTGAATCTTTCGCCACTAAACGACGTCCACGTTCGCTTCGGGGCCAAGCTGGTCGAGTTCGCCGGCTG
Source organism: Phycisphaerae bacterium (assembly GCA_046754265.1). GTDB lineage: Bacteria > Planctomycetota > Phycisphaerae > UBA1845 > UBA1845 > OFTM209. Next base: position 1,338 of record JBHHVM010000067.1, on the reverse strand, counting down.
GCAGATGCCGCTGTTGTATCGCGGAATCCTCGAAGAGCACCATCACACTCGCACCGCCTCTTCGGTGTTTGACGTGTCCCACATGGGGCGCTTGCGGATTCGGGGGCCCGACTCTGCCGGTCTCTTGCAGCGCCTTTGCACCCGCAACCTGGAGGACACAACCGACGGGCAGTGCAAGTACACGCACGTCTGTCGAGAGGACGGCGGCATCTTGGATGACGTGATCGTGTCGCGCTATGCCGTCGACGATTGGTTGATGGTGTGCAATGCCGCCAATCGCGAGAAGATGCTGGCCTGGTTGAACCAGCACGCCCGGAGCCTGCGGGTGACGGTGGAGGATACGACGTTCGAGACGGCCATGGTCGCCTTGCAGGGCCCCAAGGCGCTCGAGCTGTTCCGCGCCCTGGTGCCGCTGGATTTGTCCGAGGCCAAGCGGTATCGGTTTGTGTCGGGCCAAATCATGGGATTCGACTACGCCGTATTCCGCAGCGGCTATACCGGCGAGGACGGGTACGAGATAATCGTGCCCGCCAAGGCCATGGGGATGTTGGCCCCGCACCTGCTGGGCACCCCCGACGACCCGCGCGCCGACATTAAACCGGCGGGCCTGGGGGCCCGGGACACGTTGCGGCTGGAAGCGGGCATGCCGTTGTACGGGCATGAACTGTCCGAGGAGATCGATTCGCTCAGTGCCGGGCAGGGCTGGTGCGTGGATTTGTCGGTCGATTTTGTGGGCGCCGACGCCCTGCGCCAGATAAAGGCCCAAGGCCTGACCAGGCGCCTGGTGGGGTTGGAGGTGGAGGGGCGTCGCATCGCCCGGCAACATGCCCCGGTCATGGCGGGTGACCGACAGGTCGGCCAGGTGACCAGCGGCACGATGAGCCCCACGCTCAAAAAAAACATCGCCATGGCCCTTGTCACCAGCCAGTATGCCGAGGAAGGTACCCTTTTGGAAGTGGCCTTCGCGGCGAAACGGTCGGCCGCTAAAGTGGTTGGCCTGCCGTTCTACAAACGGAGTCCATGACGGCAGGTCGGGTTTCACACCCGACGGACAAAACTGAGCGTCGCGTCGGGTCGATGGCCCGGCTGACATTGACGTTGAAGGGCCTTGAGCATGAGCGTACCCACCGACCGCAGATACTCCTCGACACACGAGTGGTTCTTGGCTGAGGGCAACCTGGTCACCATGGGCATCAGCCAGTTCGCAGCCGACGAGTTGACCGACATTACCTACGTGGAGCTTCCCGAGGTCGGCACCATGATAGGGCCCGACGAGCCCTGCGGGGGCATCGAGTCGGTCAAGGCGTTTAGTGAGTTGTACTGCGCGGTCAAGGGCAA
>JBHHVM010000066.1:0-11392 GCA_046754265.1 Phycisphaerae bacterium | reverse complement strand
GCCGATTTGATAAGCCACGACCGTCCCGGTGGGGTCGTCGGCCACGGCGATGAAAAAGCTGCCGTTAGAGGGAGCAAAGTCCAAACCGGCTGCGCTGCTGTTGAGGACCGCGGTCGGATCGTCCACCGCGTAGGTGCCGCTGACGGTGGTGAAGCCCTTCAATCCCTGGCCGTCGGCGTGGACGCGGTTGACCTCGAAGATGATGGCTGCCGCCAGATCGTCCAGCTCGTCCAACATGCCGAAGGCCTGCTCGTCGCGGGAGGTGATCAGGCCCTCGATGCGCCCCCCACCGACCGAGGCTGTTGACCCGTCGTCCCCGTAATGGATGGTGGTCCGGACAAATTCGCCATTGGTCCGCTGCTCGGTGGTCAGGCCGCGCGATACACCGCCCTGAATCAACGGCTCGGACCCGATGTACACGTTGATGCCGCCGTCGGGTTGCTCCCGGACGGACACGTCGAACAACTCGGAAAGGTCCCGCAGCAGGGCATCGCGCTGGTCGCGCAGGGCGTTGGCGGTGGACTGCCTCGAAGCCTCAGCGGCCGAAATCTCGGCGTTCAACTCGGCGATTTGCGAGGCCATGCGGTCCGCGTCGGTCACCATGATCTCAATCTGCCCGTTGATCTCCTCCCCCAGCGACAGCAAGCTGCCGCGCAGTCTCTGCAAGGACGAGGCCAACCCCGCCCCCTGTGAAAGGGTCACTTCGCGCAGGCCGATGTTGGCGGGATCGTTTTGGACGTTGGCGAAACCGGCGAAGAATTCGCTCATCTGGGTGGAAAGGCCGTCGCCGGTCAGCTCGTTGAAGAACGTCTCGACCCTGCCCAGGTACTGCTGACGGGCGCCGGCTGACTCCAACTCTCCGATGGCGGCCCGAAGCCGATTCTCCAACGATTCATCCAGGTTCCGCTTCAGATCCGTCAGGGCGACGCCCGCCCCGGGTTGTAACCCCTCCGCCAATGGCGAGCCGTGCAGCGCCGAAAGTCCCACGGTCTGCCGCGTATAGTCCGCGTTGCCCGCGTTGGCGATGTTGTTACCCACCACCTGCAAGGCGCTTTGATAGCTTTGCAGGGCACTTCGACCGATTTGTAAGGCGCCGTTGACCAGTCCCATGGTTCCTATCCCACCGTCTCGAACAACCGCTGGGGTGAATGGGCCACCGATCGGCCCCGGTCCGAGTAGGCTTCGCCCTGCCGCTTGGGGGCGGTCATGGCTGAGACAATGCCGTCCATGTGGGCCAACATGCCCCGCCCCAAACTGCCGGCCACGTGATTTCGCCGAGTGGCCCGGTCGGTCAGCGTCTTGAGCCGACCCGCCACACTTAGTAGCAGTTGGCCACTGTCTTCGGGCAGTCGCTGGGCCAACTGCGACGCGGTCAGGGTTCGGGCTTTGCGGGAAGCCATCCCGAAGGCCCGGCCCAATCGTTCGACCGCCACGCGGCGCTGGCCTTCCTGTTGCCCGATGGTGCGCACCAGACGGCGCTCCCGGTCCACGCACTCGTTCATCCCGGCCACGTTCGCCCGTCGCATGTGCTCGATCTTGTCGTCGATCACTTCGACCAACTCGCCGTGCAGCCGTTCCAGACCCAGCAGTGCTTGGGTCAAGGCCTGGCCCAATTCTCTGACCGCTTCATGGTTCACGTGGCCGACTCCTGTTCCGCGGATGCATGCCCCCGTGCCCTCACCCGGCCCGCGAAGCGCTGATAGATCGCTTCTGCCAGGTCAAAACCCTTGGATCGGCCCGCTTCCTCCGCCAAAAACTGATCCATCTGGGCTTGAAATATCTCTTCGCCGCGCCCGCCGTGGCCATACTCACCCTTCAACGTGCTGTCCCGCATGGTCTGCAGGAGCTTTCCGTAAAAGACCGACCCGACGACCTTGCCGGCCACTTCGCGCAATTCGTTAAGTCGCTTTGCGGGTGGTTCTGCGACACTCGACGGGTTTATGGTGCCAATTTGTGACATCTCTAATCCTCGAACACCAATTTGGCGTGCAGGGCCCCCAACTCGTGAATCTGCGTCAAGATGGCGATGCGGTCCTCCACGGGCACGTTCATGCGGTTCAGGGCCCGGGTCAGGTCCGACAGGCTGGTCCCGCCCGAGCTCGTCGGGTCCAAGGGCACAAAATTTTGCAATTGGGGTTGGGCAGGAGCCGGCTCGCCATCGGCCGGTGGTTGAGCGACGGATATGGTCAATCCCTGATGCGACACGATGACCGGCGAGAGGGTGGCGTTGCCGCTGACCGATATAGTGCCCGTCGTGCGATTGATCACCACCCGGGCTTGCCCGTCGGAAATCAACAGATCCAGCCCCTCGATCTGACTGATCCAGTCGGCCGGGGCGTTGACTTCCGATTGGGGAACCAGCACCAGCACGTTCTTGGGATCCACGGCCATGGCCACGTGGTCCACGTCCGCCGCCAAGGCCAGGGCGGAGTCCACCGCCTGAACGATTTCCCGGGCCAGCGTCCACGAGGCGTGGACGTCATCGACCACCAAGGTGACGTAGGAGGCGCCGGGCTGAATCCAGGTGTTGGAAAACGGCAGATCGCGCCCCAGGGCCAGGAAGCTGTGAATCACGTCCTGTTGAATCACGGCCCCACCTTCGACCACTCCGCCGGTGGGTATTTCAGCATCGGGCAACTGCACCTTGCCCTGGCACAGGGCGAACACCTCATTGACTCGCCGGTCCGGGTACAGCAACGGCGCCGGCAGCAACATTCCGCCTGCCAGGCTCTTGCACTTGCCGATGGCACTGACTTCCACGTTGATCCGCGAACCTTCCCGGGCCCCGTGGGCGGGCAGGCGGGCGCTTAGAAAGACGATGGCCACGTTCTTGGTGTCAGCCAGCTCTTCCATCGAGCCGACCGGGTTGGCATAGAACTCCAGTGCCTTGGCCAGGGGCCTCATGGTCAAGGCGTATTCGTCGCCGTCGCCCGTGCCGTCCAGACCCACAACCAAACCCATGCCGGTCAGGTAGTTGACCCCCTGGCCCTTCAGGTCGGTGACGTCACCGACGCGGGCGGTGACCCCCGCCCACACGGTGCCGGGCATCGCCAGCAGGCACAACACACTAATTAACCAGGCGCGACGCATAGGCCCTTCCTAAATCGGCTTGAGGTAATCCAGTATGGCGGTCAGCCAGCCCCGGCTGTAGGCGTCGCGGACCGCGCCTTGGTTCTTCACTTCGATGTTCAAGTCGGCGACCTGCGTGCTCAGCACGGTGTTGTCAGGAGTCACGTCGGCCGATCGAATCGTGCCCGTCACGGTGACCAGAGCGACTTCTTCATCGTGTTTGATGCGACCCGCCGCCTCAATCACCAGGTTTCCGTTGGGCTTGATGTCGATGATTTCGCCGCTGACCCGCGTGGTAAACGTATCTTCGCGGGTGCTGTCCCCCTCGTTCTTGATTCGGGACTGGAACTTGTAGTCGATACTCGGCTTGCCCCGGGAAAACACCGCGGCCCCAATGCCGCCGTCGAGGAATTTGAAGAAGTTCTCCAGCTCGCTGGTTAACTCGAATTTCTTTCGAGACTCCAGGTCTCCGTCGGCTTCGAAGCGCTTCTGATTCCGCACAATGATGGTGATGATGTCATGCTTTTGGAACTGCTTGGGCGGAATGATCGGTATGGCGATCAAGGACCGGTCTTCCAGCAACGGGTTGCCTTTGTACTGGGCCCGTTCACGAGACGGTGAACGATCCGCCGGGCCCGTTTCGTGTCGCCGGCGGTCAACCCGGCGGCCCAGCGACGCAGTTTGACACCAAGCGACGTCGCTGACCGCGGCCAAGACGAGTCCCATCAGCAGATATGGCTTCATCGACTCGGCCTCCCGGCCCCGGCGTTGGGGCCGCCCATAGCCAGGGCTTCGCCGCGGATTTCCACGCGCCGGGGTCCGACCACCACGCCCACCAGGCGTCGACCTTTGCGACCCTGGCCCCCTCGAAGCTCGACCACGTCGCCCAGCCCGCCGGCCTGCATGGCTTTGGCCACCGTCACCACGGTGATACCGCCCGAGCGACTGACCACGTCGACGAGCTGTCCGCGATTGACCAGCGGCACCGACTCCAAGTCTCCGGCCTGTAGTATGGACCCGGCCGGGATGAACCGCTTGGCCCGCTGGGTGACCACGGCGTTTAGATCGGTGATCCCTAACCGCTCGAGGCGCTCGAACGTCCGCTCCGACAGTTCGACCTCCTCGGGTCGAACCTGGGCCTTCTGATTGATGGGCCGGCGGGCGATCACGATCCGTCGCACCAACCGGACGATGGGGCGCAATTCCACGGTCTGGACCCGCTCACCGCGGCGGAGTATGTCCACCTGGATATCGATCATCCCCAGCGACCGGCCACTTCGCCGGCGCACGTCGAATTCGAATTCCTGACCCGCCAGCTCCAGGACGGCTTCGGACCGCCGGTCGAAATCGACTTCCACTCGGCCCGGATAGTTCTGCAATTCCCGTTGAAAAAAGGCTTCGGCTGCCTGGCGCAATCCATTCGGGTGATCGGTCGGAACTGCATCACCCTCGCCCGGTTTGACGTGCGGGTTCCCCAACGTGGCCGGCACCGATCGGGGACGTCGAACGCCGCACTCGGCCGACCCGTGGACGATCGTCCGGGCCATGTTGATGCCCGCCCGCTCGAGCCCCTGGCGCAACGCCGCGAGAGTGACCACCTTGGATCCACCCGGCTGGGGCGCATCGGCCAACTCCACTTTGCGAAGCCGCTCGTGGGCAGCCGCATCGAAACCCGTCAGCGCGCACAAATCACCGACAGTGATGGTCTTGCCCACGACCACCGCCTCGGGCCACAGCCGAACCCGCCCCAGGTCGTCCGCCGACGCGGTCCCGACCGCCAACAGCAATGTCCCCACCGCAGCCCAGCGCCGCGGACCCCAAACGTTGATAACCAGCTTGTCGCAATCCTTGCTCTGCATGGTCGCTTCCTGCTTGATGTCAGGCTATGACATTAAAACCGCCTCAGGTTACTGACCACCTGGAGGGCCTGATCGGCACTTTGGATGGTCTGGCTGTTGAGCTCGAAGGCACGTTGTGTCTGAATTAGATCAATCAGCTCCCGGACCGGGTCCACGTTGCTGCTTTCCAGCACGCCGGTCTGCACCGCGCCGAGACCCTGGTCCTGGGGATTGCCGGTGACCGGCGTGCCCGAAGCATCGGTCTCGATGAAAACATTTCGCCCGATCTGCTCGAGTCCCTCTGGGTTGACGAAGCGGGCGATTTCGATCTGGCCCACGGTGGACGGGGTGGGCGAACCGGGTTGAACCACGCGGATTTCGCCGTCGCGGGCGATGGTGATGCCGGTGTAGTCTTGCGGCAAGGTGACGGTCGGTTCGAGCAGGGAGCCTTCGGTGTTGCCCAGGACGATGTTGCCCTGGGAATTGACGGTGAAGTTGCCAGCCCGGGTATAGGCGATGATCCGCTCCCCCTCGTGGATGGTGCTCACCTGGAAAAACCCAGGCCCGTCAATGGCCAGGTCCAAGGGTCGCTCAGAGGGGTCCAATGAACCCTGCTGGAAGTTGAGTTGCGTCCCCGACACCAGGGCCCCCAATCCGACCAATATGCCGTGCGGCACGGGCTCGTCATCGACGTTTAGCGTGCCCGGTTCGCGCCGGGTCTGGTAGAGCAGGTCCTCAAAGTTGACCCGGGAGCGCTTGAACCCCACGGTGTTGACGTTGGCCAGGTTGTTGGCCACCACGTCCAACTTGGTGTCCTGGGCCCTCATGCCCGAGGCGGCTGAATAGAGCGCCGTTATGGCCATCTAGTTCAACTCCTATGCGATCCGGCCCAGGCGTGAGATGGCCTGGCCCAGCGTGTTGTCCTGTAGGGAAATCATTTGGGCGTTTAACTGGTACGCCCGGCTGACCTCGATCATGGAGGCCATCCCGCTGATGGGATCGACCGTGCTGCCCTCGATGGTCCCGGCTGCGATGTTGCTGGCGACGGCCGATTTGGCGTCGCCCTGCCCGGCGGCAAACAAGTTGGCCCCGACTTTCCGCAAGTTGGACCGGTCGGCAAACTCGCGCAGGCCGATTCGGGCCACCACGGCCCGTCCCTGGCGAAGGGTTCCATCGGATCCGACTTCGGGCGAACCGGCGCTACCGGGCAACAAGACGATCGGCGCCCCGGCTTCGTCCAACACATGGGCCCGCCCCTCGTTGGCCACCATGACCAATTCGTTGTCGCTATTGATGGTGAAGCGCCCGTCGCGCGTGTAACGGACCTGCCCATCCACTTCCACGGCGAAGAAACCGTCGCCTTGGATGGCCAGGTCCAGTGGATTGCCGGTGGGGACCAGGGGGCCCGGCTCGAAGCTATGATGGGTTGGGGTCACCGACGTCCCGCCGGAAAGATCGTCCAGAACATTGTGACCAAACTGCGTTCCCGAGCCCGAGCGGCTTTCCACCTGCCGGGCACGCATCACAGCCAGGTCACGCTTGAAACCCACGGTGTTCACGTTGGCCAGGTTGTTGGCCAGGACCTCCTGGCGGTACTGATTGGCTTGCATGCCCGCCGCCGATAGCCACAGTCCGTAGGTCATCGGGCGTCACCCACACACAGCTCGTCGCCCGGCGCCGAAGGGGGGCCCATGGACCGTTGCTCGGCCCGCTCAACCAGATGGGCTGACAGGGCCAGCCGGGTCCGGTCCAAGACCATTCGACCCAGCCCGGTCCAATCCGAGCGTTCCCCCACGTCCAGGCCGTCGGTCGTCGCTTGGGAGTCCACGGTCACGTCACACCTCCGCCCAAGTCCGCAAGACCACCCTGCGGTCCGCCCAACCCCAGACACGGACTGTGCCAATGCCCGGATCGCGGAGGCAACTCGGTCATCGAAACGCCGCGTAGTTCAGCAGTAACCTATGAATTCACAAAGGGTTACGAGAAATCAACATCCGGAGGGTTGTGAGAGAACGGCCTGGGCACGCTCGGCGCCGAACGCGCAAGACCTGCGGCAGCGCGGCAACTTGTGCCTCATTCAACTCGCAGCAGTCGAGTCAGCTTTGACTTGGGACAGCCATTGCCGCACGCAGTCTCCGAAGCGGCGACCCCGCTGTTCGTAATTGACGAACTGGTCGTAACTGGGGGCCCCGGGTGACAGCAGGACGACATCGCCGGGCTCAGCCTGCGTCCGGGCCTGTGCCACAGCCTGGTCCAAATCCAAACCCACTGTGACGGTCAGCCCCGAATCGGCCAGCAGGTTATTGAGGCGCAGGCCCATCGGTCCCATGCACACCACCGCCCGTGCCGACGTCCTGGCTGCTTCGACGAGCGGTCCCAAGTCGTCGTCGCGATCCTGCCCCCCAACCAAGAGTACGACCGGCCGATCGAACGATGCCAGCGCGGTAGCAGTCCCAGCCGGCGTGGTCGATTTGGAATCGTTGTAGAAGTCCACGCCGTTGGCGGCGCCGACGTGTTCGAGGCGATGCGGCAAACCCGCAAACTTCGATAGCCCCTGCCGAACGTTCGACGAATCCGCCCCTAAGAGCTCGGCCACCTTGGCGGCACAGGCGGCGTTGCCCTGGTTGTGCCGCCCCGGTATCCGCAACGCGTAGGCTTCGACAGGTTGCCGTGCAGTAACAAGCTGTGCCCCCGTCTTTCTAGTTATCCGTTCAACCGAGTCGATTAACGCATCGTCTTGCCCGACTACAGCCCAGTCGCCCGGCTGCTGGTGCCGAAACAGATTTAGTTTGGCTTGCAAGTAGGCCTCGAAGTCGTGGTGGCGATCCAAGTGGTTGGGCCAGCAGTTGGTGATCAGCCCAATGTGCGGGCCCCGGCCAAGTGGGGCCAGGGCGTCAAGCTGAAAGCTGGACAGCTCCAGAATCACCACGTCGCGGGGTGCGATGCGGTCCAATTCGCCCAACAACGATCGCCCCACGTTGCCCCCGAACCAGACCCGCCCACCGGTGGGGATGTTGTCGGTCAGGGCGGCCTGCAACATCGCGGACGCGGTGCTCTTGCCGGCCGTTCCGGTCACTCCGACCCACGGCGCCCGGCAGCGCTCCACGAATAGGTTGATCTCGGTGGTCCAGGCGATGCCCGCATCGACCGCGGCCGCGAAAAACGCGTTGGTGCGTCGGTCCACGGCTGGGCTGACCACCAACAGGTCCATGCCGTGCAGGTCGGTCGGGTCATGGCCCCCCAGGCGGTAGCGCACCGGACAGCCCTGAAGCTGTCGCACGGATTCGACCAGACTTGCTTGGTCGGCCAGATCGGTGACCGTCACCTTGGCCCCGGCCCCGCACAGCCAACGGGTGACGCCGACCCCGCCGCCGAATCTACCCAGGCCCATGACCAGCACATTCCGATCGGTGACATCAATTGGCATCGTTGGGCATTCTACAAGGACCGTTAGGCCGACGTCATCGGCTTGAGGGCTTCGACGAAGTCTCGGCAGGCCAGCTCGACGCTGCGTTCCCAGGCATCGGCACCGCGCTGCTTGTATTTCGGTTCCTGATACGCGTAAATGACACTTCGCGAGGCGTTGACCAAGGCGCCGGTGCCGTCCGGTTTGAAACACGCCCGAACCTGCTCGACGGTCCGCCCCTGAGCGCCAAAGCCCGGCACCAGAAACAGGCATCTTGGCATCAAGTTCCGCAGTCGCGTCGTGGGTTCGAGGCCACTGGGGCTAACCACCGCCCCCAGACAACTAAAACCGCTTTGGCCGATCAGATCCCGGTCATTGGCCCAGCCGCTGACCAGCAGGGCCATTTGCTCGCCGAGCGGCAGCCCCCCTTCCAACGTCAACCCCTGCACTTGCCGGGCCGATTCGTTGCTGGTTTGCACCAGGGCGAACACGCCCTTGCCCCGCCGCTTGGCCTGTTCGACGAAGGGCTGGACGCCGTCGCCGCCGAAATAGGCGTTGACGGTCACGGCATCGGGCGTCTGCAAACCGGGCAGGTCCTCAAACGGCCCGTCACCCAGATGGGCGGCGGCGTAGGCGGCGCTGGAGTGTCCGATGTCAGCCCGCTTCACGTCGCCGATGACGATCAATCCCGAGGTTTTGGCGTGGCTTACCAGATCGTCATAGCCCCGGATGCCGGGCCAGTGGTACTGCTCGAAGAACGCCGAGTTGATCTTCACGGCTGGGACCAGCGGGGCCACCACCTGGATGATCCGCCGACCAAAATCCACAAGCGCATCGACGGTGGCCTGGGCGTTAGCTGAACCCTCAGACTCGCAGCGACACCGGATGACCTCCGGCAATCGCGACAGCACCGGGTCGATACCCACGCAGGCGGCTGTGCCCTTGTCGGCGATGGCTTGGGTGAGCCTGTCGGCGAAATGATGATCGGCCACCCCGTGTCCTTTCACTAGCGGCGCGCTGCCCGGGGGGAATAAGAAGCGACCTTGCCCGTTAGCGCAAAAGCGATCGTATCGTTTGACTTGATGATTGCAAGTGAACGGCGATACCGCGGTGGCGCGATTGACAAGAACCTCTATGTCGCGGGCCGGGGCTGGCGTGATTGGCCGGTATCAGTGCTACAGACGGATGTTGAGAGAATTGCCCTGCCATTCGTAATGAGAGGACAGCCCGCCGCGAAGGGGCTTTTTGCGCTTCTTCTTGGGTTGCTGCTTGTGTTCGCTCGATGCCTGGCCCTCGGCCGACGATGACCGGGCGACGTCTTCCCCGGCCGCCTTGATGGACAGGCTGATGCGCCGTGCGTCCGCATCCACGCCCAGGATGCGCACTTCCACGTCGTCGCCGGGTTTCACGACGTCTTCACACTGTTTGACGCGCTGGTTGGACAATTCGGAAATATGCACCAGCCCTTCGACGCCGGGGACCAACTGGACAAAGGCACCGAATGACTCGCACTTGGTAACTTTACCGGAGTGTTTGGAATCTTTGGGGAAGCTGGCCAACACGTCGCCCCAGGGGTCGGCTTGAACTTGTTTGAGACTCAAAGCCAGCCGCCGTTCCTTCTGGCTGACCCGGATGACGCGGGCGGTGACCATTTGGCCCCCTTCCAACACGTCCGCCGCCCTGCTGATTCGGCCCCAGCTCATTTCGCTCAGGGGAATCAAAGCCTCGACGCCCGCTTCGAGCTCGACGATGGCCCCGAACCGTTCGAGCCGCAGCACCCGGGCGGTGACTTCGCTGTCCAGGGGATACTTTTGCTCGATCGCTTCCCAGGGGTCGGGCTGAGTCTGCTTCAGGCCCAGGGAGATCCGCCCACGGTCTTTGTCCACTTTGAGGATTTTGACTTCGACGGGTTGGCCCGGCTTGAGCACATCGCCGACCGCGGTCACTTGGCCGTAACTCAGGTCGCTGATATGAACCAGCCCGTCCACGCCCCCCAAATCGACAAAGGCGCCGAAGTCGGTCAGGTTTCCGACGACGCCGTTGCGAACCTGGCCCACGGCCAAATCGGCCATCAGCTCTTCTTTCTGGTTGGCCTTTTCTTGTTCTTGCACCTTCTTGCGACTTAGCAGCACGCTACGGCTCTTGCGGTTATGCTCCAGAATCACGCAGCGGACTTTTTGGCCGATGAACGTGGAGATGTCCTTGATGTGCATCGCGTCCACCTGCGAAGCCGGCATGAAGGCTCGAATGCCGTTCAAGTCGACCTCGAGACCGCCTTTGTTCATGCCGGTGACTTTGCCCTCCACGATGGCACCGTCTCGAAGCGAATCCCAGCGGGCTTGGCGCAGCACGCCGTCGCGAGACACGATCAGACACCCCGAATCGGAGTCGTAACGCTCGATGATCACTTCCACTTGCCGGCCGACTTGCAGCACCTCTTCCTTGCCGAACTGAGACCGCGAGGTGATGGCCTGAGTCTTGCCGCCCAGGTCGATGAACACGTCGTCCTCATAAATGCCGACGATCTTGCCCGCCCGCGTCGTCCCGGGCGAATCGTCGCCCTGGACCTGGGGGGGTTCCCCGGTCAAATCCGCCAAGTCCGCCGGGCTCATCTGGGCCATGGCGGCCTCGACTTCACGGTCGAGGTCCGCGTCGAGCGGCTGACCTGCCGACGAATCGGATTGCCCTTCGCCGGCGTCCGGCTTCAACGAGTCCCTGGAATCTTCTATTGGGTTATTCTGCTCAATCATGATCAGTTACCGCCTTCGGACCGGGTACGATTCACCCTGCCGAGTAGCCTGGCCTGCAGCGCCATTGCCGGCAAACGTTTGCCAAGGGCAGCTCAGAAGGAAGCGGTCTCCTCCTAGCATTCCAGCCAGCTAGGGCGTCGCATGATTTGCGGAAGACGCAAAGAATGGCCTGACTGTCGGGTTCAGTATTCTTTAGCCTAACTGCGGCCACAAGTCAAGGAATCGGCTTGGCCCAGGCGACCCGTCGGTGTGGTGATAACCGGCCCGGAGGGACTGTTTTCGGACTCCCCCGGTCGTTTTTGGCCTTGGCTGGCCTATGCCGAGTTGCT
>JBHHVM010000065.1:0-11541 GCA_046754265.1 Phycisphaerae bacterium | reverse complement strand
GCAGATTGAAGATGGGGTTGGCCGGACGCTTACTAATAATCAGCTTGAAATCGCCGCGCCTGGCGTCACGATCGAGAAAATGTCGCCGCCAGGCGGTTCGGGGATGTCCGGTAATGACTCTTCTGGCAAGAGATTCGCGCGCCGGGAAGCCCGCAAAGCAAGATGGGCCACACTGTGCCATACCTGGGGGATGTGTGGCAAAAGTGATGGTTGAGGGCACCCGTCACGCCCCGAAGAGCCCGACCATTCAGTGAAACTGGCGGCTAAGAACCTGTAGCCGCGGGCGCCTCGCACGCCTTTTCCCCGGGGCGCTGATCGTATTCGCCAAGGTTCATGGGCCCACGAGTCGCGTCGCCACAGGAAGTGGCATTCTTCCAGATGCAACCCCTAGATCAATCGCCGGGCCCGTCTCCGGCGAGCTAGGCCCAGGGCGATCAGCGGAAATGCCGTCAGCGTTCCAGCCCCGCAACCGCCAGCCCCGCAGGACCCGCCGCCTCCCCCGCCGCCGCCGGCCGGACCAACGGTGCTATCCGGCCCGCCGTCGTCACCGCCGCCGGTCGAACCCCCGCCCCCGGAACCGCCGTCGCCGGCATCGCACGCATCGCCGGCCCCGTCGCCGTCGGTATCGGTCTGTTCGGCGTTCGCATCGGCCGGGCAATTGTCGCAGTCATCCGGCACGCCGTCGTCATCCGCATCGGGGTCGCACGCATCCGGCAACCCGTTGGCATTGCAGTCCGCAGCGCCCGAGCCTGCCACGTCGCATTCGTCGGGGATGCCATTGGCGTCGCAGTCCGTGCTGGCGCCCCCGGCGATATCTTCTGCGTCCCCCACTCCATTGCTGTTGCAATCACCCAAGATGAATTGGGCCCGCACGATGTCGGTATCCCCGCCGTCGCCATCCACCGATTCCCAGACCACTATCCATTGACCGTTGCCGTCGGCGGCCATGCTGGGGGCCCGATCATCCGTCGAGTCAGTGCCAGCCGTATTGTTGACCGTCACCGGCGCGGTCCAGTTGGCTCCGTTGTCAGTGCTGCGGGCCGCCAGGATATCAAAATCGGAACCGGCCCCAGCCAGGTCATCATCCGACTCCCAGACCACCACCCAGTTGCCGCCGCCGTCGGTCGCCACGACAGGCCGATCATCTTGGGAGGCATCGGTGGCGGCGTTGGATTTGACGGCTACCGGGTCCGTCCAGGAATCGCCGTTGTCGCTGCTTCGGGCCAGGAGGATGTCCGCGTCCTCTCCCAATGTCCCGCTGTCACCGGCAGACACCCAGACTGCCACCCAATTGCCTTGGCCATCGGTGGCCAGTGAAGGCATTTCGTCGTCGGCGCTGTCGGCCATCGCATTGCCGTTCAGGAAATCAGCATCGGTCCAGGTCGCGCCGTCGTCGCTGCTGACGGCCCAGGCAATGTCCCCATCGGCGCCGAACGCCCCCAGGCTCTCGGTTGAAGACCAGACGGCGATCCATCGGCCGGCCCCGTCGGTGACCACCACCGGCGTCCGATCGTCGCCGCTATCGGCCGAAGCGACGTGATTCAAGGCGAAGGTCGGCGTCCAATTGACGCCATTGTTGCTGCTGCGGGACACCAGGATATCCGTGTCCAACCCAGCCGGCACACCGGTCAGGTCGGCATCCGAGTCCCAAACCGCCACCCAAGTGCCTTGCCCGTCACTGGCCAGGCTGGGGTTCTGATCGGACCACGTGATCACGGCCGACGCCTCCACGTTGACCACCTGCGTGGCGGACCAGTCTTGGCTGGCGTCCAGACTCGTGGAAAATAGAATATCGGCATCGGATCCGATGAACGCGCCCATATCGTCCAGAGAGGTCCACAATGTCATCCAGGTGCCCTCGCCGTCGGTGGCCAAGTTGGGCCCAAAGTCATCGCCCAAATCAATGGCAGCCCGGGAATAGACCGGCACAGGATTGCTCCACGAAGACCCTCCATTCGTGCTCAACGCTGAAAGCACGTCCAAGTCCCCGTCGATGGCGTCAAGGTCTTCGTTCGACTGCCACACTACCCTCCAGGTTCCCCGCCCATCGGTGACCACGACGGCATTCTGATCGTCACCGGTATCGGCGTCGGCGTTGGCATTGACCGGCGCCGGATCCGAAAACGTAGCCCCGAATTGACCCCATGCCCCCCTACCGGTCGCCAGCCAAACCAGGGCCGCTAGGCACAAGACGTGAATGCGAGGTCCTGCTTTCGACGTGGCGGTGACGGCGCTTTGGTACCGGCCCATGCGAAGACCTCCTTCTCCCATCACACGTACCGTGCAAGATGGGCATCGGTTCGGACGAAGCAGTTCATCGAAATCCGGCCCGTTGAGCGTAGCAGAAGCCCGCTCGGCGGGCAAAACGACCTTCCCGCATCAAGATCGGCCAAATGGGCCAGCCCGGGGCAGAAAAAAAAGCCGCCGAGTTTTGACCCTCGGCGGCCTATTGGCTTGGCAAATGAGTTGTCGTGCTGCCCGGCCCGGATCAGCGACGGCGGCGGCCTAGGAAGGCACAGGCCCCGAAGGCGAGCAAGGAAAGCGAGGCCGGCTCCGGAATAACGGTCACCGAAACACCCGCCCCAGTGATTTTCTTCTGAATAAACGACGTGCCCCCAACCAGAGTGATAGCCTGAAGGTTGTTGTCCAGGATGATCTTCATGTGCGTCCAGTTGCCGGTCGGATCGCCGGCAAAGTTGATGCCGGCACTGGCCTGCCAACTGCCCGAGCCCGAAGTGATCGGCGACGGCGGGTTGCTGAGCAGGTTGTCCTGGCGGACCCGGAAGGCGGTCAGATCGTTCGCAAAAAGAGTGCCGTTTACCGACACTTCACCGTCGCCCAAGATGCCGTAGTCCCCGAATTCGGTGATCACGATGTCGGTGAATTCAAACCCGGCATGGGCGATCAGGTCGAACTCCAGCCGGTCGGCGGCACTACCGGGCACACCGTTGGCGCTGTCGGCGCGGAAATTCTGCGGAAAAAAGACGAACGTATCGCTCAACAACGTGGGACTGCCGAACAGGCCGGTGTCGCTGCCCCCGTTGGCCCAATCGAAAAACGATGCGGTGCCGTTGGGGTTGGACCAGGGCACGAATGCATGGGCGCTACCGGCAAAGACCAAGCCGGGAACCAGCACCAACGCCAAGAACAACGAAGCACGTCGAGTTGTGAACATCTTCCACCCTCCAGTGGAACGTCCAGGGCGAATCTAGCGCCGTCACTAGCCGGAGCTGCTCTCTCTCACCCCGTTGCAAGGCCCAGCATGCGCCGGACCACCTCAACTCCCACTAGCGTAGCGAATCCGAACACGCGATGCAAGGAGTTATTCCCTAGTCTTATCGCCCCACGTCCGTCCGAGCCGTCAAATTAAAGTAATACTGCACTAGAGATCCCAGAAACGCACGCCTGCTGATTACACCTACGGAACCTGTCCACCGGGGCATGCCACTGTGGCATCGCCAAAATACCACCTAACCTGCGAAAAATCGCCGGTGGTGATGAACCCGTTGGCGTTAAAATCGCTCACAAAATTGGCTGCATTGGCCGGCGAGTTAAAGTCCGACCTTAGTATCGAGGCATCGCCCGTGGAGACCACGCCGTCCCTGTTCAGATCGCCCCTCAGCGGCCAGACCGTCGCTTCGGTGATGGCATCCCCGTCCAGCAGGACTTGGCAGCACCGTGCATCGGGCAATGGGTCCGCCAGCAACAGCGTGACCCTGCTGGAGGGGCCCACCGTTCCAGCCCCGATCGACACAGCTGGGGCCGTCACCAGGCCGTCGCCACAGTCCACCACAGCAGTGACAGCGGCGACGTCGGTAGATAGCTCCAAAGCCAGTCGAACCACACCCGGTCGACGCGGCTCGATGGGGTTGTTGGTCAGGTCCAGACAGAATTCCCCAGCCTGGCCATGATCCATGCAGCTCTGCACCGCCAAGATACCGACCGTGGCGGCGCAGACGTTTGAGACCAAGCGTCCGGGAGGAGGAGTCTCTCCAAACCACAGGGGTATCGTCAGTAGTGGGTCGCCCACCAGAATCCACTGCCAATCGTCGAACTTGACTGCAGCATAAAACGCTTCGCCCAACGTCCAGTCGTTCTGCAGGGCTTCCATGAGCACGGCCACAAACGGCCCGGGGATGAAGTTGGAGAAGCCGGGCTCGGAAGTGGCCCCAATGGCGGCGGCATATCCGCCGTTCCACAGCGCGTTGGGCACATAACGCCCGCCGTCCCCAGTAGTGCTGCGGATGGTGGTGGCTCCCCAACTGTCGAGATTGTAAGCCAGCACCCGGTGGGCCGGGGAGGTGCCGTCGAAGAACCCCTGGTCCCAGCCCGACACGCGGTGCCACCCGAACCGGAAGGCATCGTCCGTCAAGACGTCCAGGTCCGAATCGAAAACCTGCCAGGGCAGGCTCGCCAGGGCAGGTTTGAAGCTCGCATTGAGGAGTTCGTTCCAGGTGCCGTTGGTGGGGTCTTGAAAGTCGAAAAATATCTTTTGCAGGCTCAAGAAGCATATCTGGCGACACTCGATGTTCAGGGCCCGGCGGGTCAGTTCCTTGGCCTGATCCAGAGAAGGAGCGCCGATCCGGGCGACCATATAGTGATCGGGTGCCATGGTGGCTTTGGTCTTCCGGGCCGGCAGGTCGTAGCTTGGCCAGCCAAATGAAGCATCGGGATTGGTCTCATTGATGGCGTCACCCAGGTCGGTCAGCATCCCATCCACGCTAAAGCCGCCCGGCGGGAACGAAGTGTTGGTTCCGCCGTGCAGGGGAATGCGATAGCCCACCACGATGCCCATGATCTTGGATTCGAGCTGGGGATTGGCGGCCAAGTGGACGGCCACCGCGTCCAGAATATCCAGGCGCTCCAGGTTGGAGACGTGTTCCTGCGTGGAAACGTTTAGCCCCAACGTGTTTTCGGCGGGGATCCCCCGGCGGCGGATATACCAATCTTTCCAGGCGATGCTGTCGGAGTCATTGAGGTTGTAGAGCACCAGCCAACTGTCGGGCATCAAAGCGGTGCGCTGGGCGGGATCGACTTGAGCCTGTACTGGTAAGGTCCACAGAATTGCAGCGACCAAGGCGATAGGCAGGCATCGCGAAAGCACAGCTTCCCCTTCCCGAAAGCTCTCACTCTACCCTAACCGATAGAACTAGCATATTCGGACCAGGATTGCAACGGTTGCGGACCACAGACCAACCGTCCGCGTAAGCCCCGGCGCACCGAGAAAAGCACCATCCAATTAAGTTTGCAACTGAAATGAATAAGGTCTACTTGACGGTTCGCACGCGGGTCGACTCGTAGGTGCTGCTGTCGTCCGGCTGGGCGGAATCGTAGTGCTCGTTGTTACCCACGTCGTGCCATTCCTTGCGGGATACCTTGGTGTTTTCGTCGAAGTGGATCAAAACGTTCAGGTGTTTGTCCACCCGTTCGTAATGCCAAATATCCCCCAGATTATCGCTGGGCTCGCCAATGGTCTGCTCGACGTCGTAGGGCTCCGCGTGCCCGACGGTAATCATATCGAAGTGAAGACGGGTGAGTTTGTCGGCGCAGCCGGTCAGCGCGACCAACGCGCAACTTGCCATCATGCCCGCAAGAACCGTTCTGGATGTTGCCATCGTGATTCTCCCATATCAGTTGGAGGCCGATCATGGCCGGCCTTGTAGGAACACTTTATCGCCCAGCCAAGCCGGGTTGGCGGGCGACGGGCGGCTCGAAGACGTGCTCGGCCATCATGTGCTCGCCGAGGGGATTGTTGTGCGTCACCTCCACCACGTACTTGCCGGGCGACGCCGACGCCAGGGCCTCGGGGCTGAGCATCAGCGGCAGGTCGTACATTTCGGCAAAACGATTCCAGTAACGCCGCTGATCGCGGGCCGAGGCCAACTGAATCTCCCACTGCTCGATTTTTCGCCCTTTGGCCTCGCCCGAGGCGGGGCGGAATTCGTAAAGCTCGACCAACACGCTGCCGGCGATCTTGACCCGATCGCCGAACGCATCGACCGCCCGCAGGGCCACGATAATCCCGTCGGGTTGATCGTCGTCGTCAAAACTCTTGAGGCCTGTGATCGGATCGATGATGATCTTGACCGGCATGAGCAGGGAGAGCATTTTCTGCGTGGCGGGATCGGACACATCGAGGCGTTTTTGCGCACACCCCGCCAAGGGGCCCAACAAGCAGGCCACGGCTAGACAGGCCAAAACCGGGCCCCCATGCCGATGACGATTCAGGATATGTCGATCACGCGCCACGATCACAAGGGCCGAGTCTACGTGCGGTTTGCAAGACCTGTCAAGCAACAAGCGCGGGGGGGCAAGGCCCGATGGTCGCTTGTCCTATGGGTTGGGGCGCTGGGCTGGGGCACCGGCTGCGCAACTCCGGGAATAGGGGTCCGGGCGGTGCCCTATCCGGTAGCGATGAGCTACAACGCCGAGTTGGCCTACCTAGTGTTCCCCGACCAGGCCGATGCTGTCATCCGGGCCGACTTCGCCGAGATCGGTAAGCTGGGCTTCGACACGGTGGTCCTGCGTCACCTGGCCCGGGACCGTGAGTCGGATGTGTCCACGGCGGTGCGGGATGCAGGCCTGCGCCTGGCAGCCACTCCCGCACCGGTTCAGTCCTTCCTGCGTACCGGCCAATACCCCACCAAATGTCGATCGGTGGACGATCTTGTTGCCCGGTGCCACACAGCCGACGGTCCCTCGGTTTGGATCCTGGGCCCCTTGACCGATGCGAGTAGCGGCGAACGGGCTCAACAGGTTGCCAAAGCCTGTCGCTGGCTAAATCCTGCCCCGGTCACCCTGGCCTACCTGGCTGACCGTGCCGTGGAGCCAGCCGTGGACTCGGCAGTGGACCTGCTGGCGGCGACGATGGACCCAGCCCCCATGAAAAGATCGGGCGGCCTGATGCTTCTGGATTGCCGCCGCGATGCGAATGTCCCGGTGGCCGATGCCCCCCCGGAATGGCTGGCCCGATACCACGCCGGACTGGCTGCGGGTCTGACCGGCGGGCTGATCGTTCAGGGCTTCCGGGCTGTACCGGGCACACGCCGAGGCCTGGCGGGAATGGACGACCGCGGCGGATACGACGTCTCCACCGGGCTGCGCCGGTTGACCGATCGGGCCCGGCAATGGGGGCCTCGCTTACGGCGAAGCCACCCTCAGCCGCTGCAATCGGCCAATTCGGTGGACCCCGCTTTGCAACTGGTCCTGTTCGTAAGCTCCAAGCGCCGGCTTGTCCTGTTGCACAACACTGCCACCGACCGATACGTTCGAGGTCAAGCCCTGTTGGCGCCGGACTCGACGGCGACCGAGCGCGTGTTACGAGCGGTGCAAGTGCCGGCCAACGCCCTGCAAATCACCGGCCTGGTGATTCAAGCGAAGACTCGTGGATTAACCCTGCCGTTCGACCTGGCCCCCGGTGACGCCACCCTTTGGGAGCTGTTTTAAGCGGTGACCAGCCCTTCAGAATTGCCGCATGATTCATTGGACCGCTATGCAGTCCATCCAAACGGCCGGGTGGGGCCGCCTTGTATCGCCGCCTTGATCGCCCTGCTCTTTTCAGGGCATCTGCTGCTGACCGACGACCCCTTCCTGGGGTCAGGCACTGACATCATCGGCATGGAACATCCGCTGCACGCTTTCGCCGCCGGGCGCCTGGCCGGCGGCGACCTGCCGCTTTGGAACCCCTACCACCTGGGCGGCATCCCGTTTCAGACCGGCGTACACGGCTATCTTTCCCCCAGCTTCCTGACGGCTGCGCTGTTCGAGCCGCTGTTTGAAATGAAACTGGCCATCGTGGGGCATTTGATGCTGGCCGCGGCGGGCGGGGCCTGGTGGGCCTCTCGGAGGGTCAGCACCCGGTCGGCCGCGGTGCTGGTCGGTGTCACCCTGACGCTGTCGGGGTTTATGATCAGCCATGTCTTCGCGGGCCATCGGCGCTTCGTGTTCACGCTGGCTTATCTGCCCTGGGTCATCGGACTGATCGAACGGGCGGTGCAGCGCCGGCCCCACGGCCTCGCCCTCGCGGGTCTGGCCACCGGCTTGATGCTGCTGTGCGGTCACTATCAGGTCATCTACATCGGGCTGTTGGGAGCGGGTTTATCCATCGTCCTGGAACGCCTGGCCCATCGCGGCCGCAAATCGATCCTCGGGCCGATGGGGCGCGACCTGGCCGTGATGGCTGCCGCGGTAGGCATCGGCCTGCTCATCGCCATGGTGCAAATCCTGCCCATGGTCGAAACCCTAAAACTGTCCCAGCGATCCGGCGGAGGTCTCGCCTTTGCAGCCGGTTATGCCTCTCGCCCGATCAACTTGTTGACCCTGGTCTGGCCGCAGTTCTTCGGCAACATGGTGGACGCCCCGTTTTTCGGCTCCTGGTCTTACTGGGAGGCCCTGGCCTATCCGGGGTTGGTGGCACTGTCGCTGGCCCTGGGCGCCGTGGCTCTGATTCCTAAACGCCAGGCCTTGGCACCGGCCATCATCGCCCTGTTGGGCCTGTTGCTTGCGTTGGGATCGACCACACCTTGCTTTGATATCATCGTGCGGTTGGTGCCGGGGGCGGGACTATTCCGGGCGGCTGGGCGGTACACGTTACTCTTTACCGTCTATGGGTCGCTGCTGGCGGGCTTGGCCCTGGACGGCCTGCTGCGGACGCACCAGCCGGCCCGAAGAATATGGATGCTGCCCGCTGGGCTCACCGTTTTGGCGACCGCCGGCGGAATTTGGATATTTGGCCAATCGCCCGCCGATTGGCAAAGCGCCTTCGCCGAATTGGCCGGTCAATCCGATGTACCGGTTGACATGTCGGTCGCCGATTGGCGGGCGGGTCTGGTGCTGGCCCAATGGGATGCGGTCCGGGCAGTGATTCTCCTGGCATCCGTATCCTTGTTGTTCTTTTTCGCCCCGCGGCTGCGCCGAAAGACCTGGACCGGCATGGGGTTGGTGCTGCTGGCAGCCGTTGATCTGTACGGCTATGGCCATCGCTTTTTGAGCACCGGGCAGCGCCGCCAATTCCAATGGCCCGTCGAGCTGGTCGCGTTGTTGACCGAGCAGGCCGACCCGGGGCTTCGCATCGTGGACGACCCCGCCCTGCTTTCCATGGGCCGAGGCGCCGCTTGGGGTATCGGACACCTCGGCGGATACGACATCTTCGTGGACGACGCCTACATCCGTTACTTCAACCGGGCCAACGGCAAGGACCCCGATAACTTCGTCACCTTCGCCCGCGTCAGCCAATACAGCCAGTTGCATGATCGGCTGGGCGCCCGCTTCGTCCTATCCGCCCAGCCGTTGGATCAGAATCATGCCGGCAGTCTATCCGGGTTTGACGGGTGGACCTTTCGTGGAGCGTTCGACGGCGTGTGGGTCTACGAGAATCCCCAACCCCAACCCCGGGCGTTCGTGGTTCACGCCGCCGAAGTAGCCCCGGAGCCTCGCATCTTCGACAACTTGGCCGATCCGTCCTTCAACCTGACCGACGCCATGTATGTCGATGAAGCGTTGCCCGCCGGATTCGACCTTGGACCCACTCCCCAGGTCGGCTCAGCTGAGTCGGCCCGCATCGTCCGCTATGAACCCGATCGCGTGGAGATTCGGGTCCATGCCGCAACCCCTGGGGCGCTGGTGCTGTCGGACAATTGGCACCGGGGCTGGCGGGCCATGGTGGACGGTCGACGGGCCCCGCTGATCCGGGCCAACCGGGTGATGCGGGCCGTTCCCGTTCAGGCCGGCGAGCATACCGTGGTCATGGAATTCAGGCCCACAACTTTCTACATCGGTGCGAGTGTCACATCGTTGACACTGTTGGGCGGAGCACTCTGTCTGGGTTGGCGATTCAGGCCAGACCGCCGGGGCGTTTCGCCCACCCCCGGGGTCAACGCCGCCTCCGGTCCATCAAGACCCTGACCGGCCCGGCGTGGTTTTCGAGTTTTCAGACATTTTGATAATCAGTTGCCGACTCGAAGCCAAGTCCTTACAATTCAGGACTTTACGTCGAGGCGGACCCCGCCGTCAGTGAGGCTGACCATAGCGGCTATGCAAATGCAGTCCATTTCCAGATTCGAGCAGACCCAAGCCCACCTGCAGCAGTGGGCCGATCGGTTCAACGATCGCCTGGCGGAATCGGTCTGCCCTGTCGCCGATGGCAATCACGACCAGGCTCCACCCGGCACCCCGCTGGCTCAAGCCATGCGCTATGCCGTCCTGGGCCCGGGCAAGCGACTTCGACCCTACTTGTTGTGCCGGTGTTACGAACTGTGCGGCGGCCACGAGCGGGACGCCTGGCCCATCGCCGTCGCCGTGGAGTGCGTCCACGCGTTTTCGCTGGTCCACGATGATTTGCCCGCCATGGACGACGACGCCCTGCGACGAGGCCGGGCCACGACGCACGTCCGGTTCGGTGAAGCCCTGGCGATCCTGGCGGGTGACGCACTTTTGTCACTGGCCTTTGAACTGATCGCCGAGCACGCCCCCGATGCCCGCCGGGCGGGGCTGCTGACCGGCGAGTTGGCCAGGGCGGTCGGTGCCGGGGGCATGATCGGTGGGCAGGCAGCCGACATGCAAAGCGAGAGCACCCAGCCTGACGCCCAACGCGTGGCCGACATCCATGACCGAAAGACCGCCCGGTTTTTCGAGGCCACCTGCCGCATGGGCGGTCTGCTGGCCGACGCCGACCAGGCCACGCTCGATTCGCTGGGGGTTTATGGGACTCAGTTCGGGCGAGCGTTTCAGATTATCGACGACGTGCTGGACGAGACCTCCTGCACGGAAGGCTTGGGGAAAACCGCGGGAAAAGATGCTCGATCCGGCAAACAAACTTACCCGCAGTGCGTAGGACTCGAAGCGAGCCGGGCCCGGGCAGCCGCTTGCGCCCAACGGGCCGTCGAATCGCTGGAGCGATTCGACGAGCGGTCCAACCCGCTGCGGGAATTGGCCCCGTTCGTTTTGGAAAGACGGCGCTAGCCTTGGCGCCGGAGTCATCCATGGAGTTGCTCAACAGCATCCACAGCCCAACCGACCTGCGGGCCCTGCCGCGCCAGGACCTGCCCAGGTTGGCCGACGAAATCCGCCGGCGAATCATCGGCGTGGTCGGCGCCGGCGGAGGGCACCTGGCCAGCAATCTGGGTGTCACCGAGTTGACCATCGCCCTGCACCGGGTGTTCGAATTTTCAACCGATCGACTGCTTTGGGACGTGGGCCATCAGTGTTATCCGCATAAGCTGTTGACCGGGCGCCACGCGCGCTTCGACACGTTGCGAAAGGCCGGCGGGGTCAGCGGTTTTCCGAACACCCAAGAAAGCGAATTCGACCTTTTCAACGTGGGTCATGCCGGCACCGCCATCGCCACGGCCGTGGGTCTGGCCCGGGGAGACGCCACCCTGGGCCGAACCAGCCGCACGGTCGCCCTGGTGGGCGATGCCAGCATCGTCAACGGCGTCGCCTTTGAGGGTCTCAACCAGGCCGGCACCTTGAAACGCCAGTTCCTCGTCGTGCTCAATGACAACAAGTGGGGCATCGCCCCGACCCAAGGCGCCTTCGCCCAGG
>JBHHVM010000064.1:0-11583 GCA_046754265.1 Phycisphaerae bacterium | reverse complement strand
ACAGCCACCGTCCGGACTCGAACCGGAGACCTGCGGTTTACAAAACCGCTGCTCTGCCAACTGAGCTACGGTGGCTTGGTCGCTGGGGCATTGGGCCCCCGGGAGGTCGGCGCCAGGTGGACGACGGTCTCCGGGGGAATCATACCGCCGGGGTTGGTGAGGATCAAAGGGGGGAGGAGAGGAGAACGCCTGCGGCGTTTTGGGGATCGAGGGATCAAGGGACCATGGCAACTAGGCAACTAGGCAACCAGGCAACCAGGCAACCAGGCAAAAAAGCAAAAAAGACGAAAGTCACCTGGGCAACTCGGTGGTCGGGTTGAAGAAAAGTCTCTGGGGAGTGCTTGCACTTTGGCTGGTGGGGCGGCATGGTTAGGGTTGGGCTGGTTCCTGGTGGAATTGGCGGTTTTGGCGGTCGGATAGGTTGGCTGGGACTAGAACGATTGACTGCGATTCGATGACGGCGACGACCCCGCCCTGGAAGCTGACCGACCTGGTGGACCGTGAAGTCTTGCAGGGTATGCAGGATGGTTTCGCCGCGCTGGGCCAAGTGTCGGTGGTCATCCACGACGAACGGGGGGAGGCTGTGACCTGGCCGACTTGCGCGAGCCCGGTGTGCGATTTGGTGGGCGCAACGAGCCGATTGGCGGGTGCCGATCGAAAACAAGGGTTGGCTGCCGCCCAAGGGGGTGAGCGGGCAGACGCCGAGGCGAATCGGCGGCGGCCTTGTCGCTGCTGTCACGCCGGTATCGGCAGCGTGTGCGTGCCCATCGAGTGCCAGGGCTTTACCTTGGGCACGCTGGCGGTCGGCGACCGCCCCACCGAGCCGGTTGACCGCACCCAACTTGGCGACCTGGCCCGGGCTTGCGGACTCGACGAAGACAAATTGGATGAGGCTATGGCCAAGTCGGCTACGTGGACGCCCGAGCAGCGTCTGGCGACGGTTCGGGGGGCTGAGCAGTTGGCCAAGACCATTGCCCAACTGTGCGAGCAGGACCTGCTACTGCGGGAGCGCATCGAGGACCTGACCGCGGTGTTCAACATCGCGGACATGCTGGCGGGGACGGCTGACCTGAAGGCGGCACTGAAAGACACAGCCAAGACCATTTCGGAGGTGATGCGAGTCAAAGCCTGCGCCATTCGCCTGCTGAAGGTCGATACGGGCGAGTTGGTCATGACGGCAGTGCATAACCTGTCGGAGGCGTATCTGAACAAAGGGCCGGTGATTTTGGGGCAGAATCCCATCGACGATGCCGCGTTTGAGGGTGAAATGGTCCACATCACTGATGCGGCCACGGACCCGCGGACCCGCTATCCGGCTGAGGCCCGGCGCGAAGGGATCGTCAGCGGGCTGTGTTCGGCTATGTCCTATCGGGGCGAACGGGTCGGGGTCATTCGCGTGTACACCGACAAGCCTCACCGCTTCAGCCGGTTGGAAGAATCGCTGCTTCGGGCCATCGGTTCCCATGCGGCGGCGGCCATCATCACCGCCCAACTTATCGGTCAGCGTCAAGAGAGCGAGCGCTATCACCGGCAGCTTCGTTACGCGGGTGAAATCCAGCGGCGCATGATCCCGGCGGAGCCTCCTCGGCACGGGAACATAACGTTTGGCGGCGTGTACGCCCCCAGCCTGGAGGTCGGCGGAGATTTTTACGACTTCATCCCGTTGCCGGGGGGCAGCTTGGGCATGTGCGTGGCTGACGTGGTCGGCAAGGGCATGCCGGCGGCACTGATGATGGCCTCGGTTCGTTCCGCGTTGCGTGGCCACGCTCATAGCGTGCCGGAAGTCCACGAAGTCATCGAACAGGTCAACCGGCACATGTGCCGCGACACGCTGGTGCATGAATTCGCCACGCTGTTCTACGGGGTGTTCAGCCCAGACGCGGGCCGGTTGACGTACTGCAACGCCGGACACGAACCCGGTTTGCTGCTCAGGGGCGACCGCTTCCGCCGGCTCGAGGAAGGCGGCATGATTATCGGCGTCTCGGAATCGGCGGGCTATGAGAAGATCGTGCTGGATTTGAGGCCCGGCGACGTGCTGGTGCTGGTCACCGACGGCGTCACCGAAGCGCTGAACTTTCAGGATCAACCCTACGGGCGACAGCGGCTGCGAGCGTCGATTCGACGCTATGGGCACGAAGACGCACCGACGCTGGCCAAGCAAATCCTCTGGGACGTCCGCCGGTTCGCGGGGCTTGCTCCGCAGACCGACGACCTGACGGTGGTGGTGTCCAAGGTTAGTTGACCGCAGGGCCCGGGCGGCGTTGGGCGGTTGGACGAACGCCGTGCCGGGCGATATAAGGCTGCAACCGCATGGTGAGTCCGATGGGTACAAGGTGCGGATGGCTGGTCTTGCTTTTGGGGAGCGCCGATGAGCGAATCGCCCGACAACGCGTTGACACCCGCCACGATTCTGATCGTGGAAGATAACCCGCAGAACCTCGAATTGCTGCAAGTCTACATGGAGGATCTGGAGCCGGAGGTGACCACCATCTTAGCCACCAACGGGGTCGAAGCCCTGGACCGGGTGGCCCAACAAAAGCCCGACCTAATCCTTTTGGACATCATGATGCCCAGAATGTCGGGCTTCGAGGTCTGCCGGCATCTTAAGGGCAGCCCGGATACGCGGGACATTCTGGTGGTGATGATCACCGCCTTGAGCGAGACGGGTGACATCGAGCGGGCCACCGAGTGCGGGGCCGACGATTACCTGACCAAACCGGTGGAGCGGGCAGCGGTGGTCAACCTGGTCCGAACCATGCTGCAATCCCGTCAGTCGAGTTAGGGCTGCGTGCTTCGATGGCCCGCCCGCGGCGCGGAGGGTCGGGCTAAACCTATCGTGAAACGTTTCAAGCGACTGTCCATCAAGGCGCTGGCGGTCACGGTGTTCTGGGGGCTCTCGTTCGTCGCCACCCGGATCGGGCTGCAGGCTTTTACCCCGGCTGGGTTGGTCGGGCTGCGCATGGGCATGGCTGCGATCGTGTTGTTGGTGATCGCCCGAAAAATGGGCCGGATCGCCCTTCCAGCCAAAGACCTGCTGCCCACCCTGGCCCTGGGTCTGATCCTGGCTGGGCATCTCTGGATCCAGTCGGTGGGGCTGCTCAAGACCTCGGCCACACACACCGGCTGGATCATCGGCTTTGCCCCCATCACCATCGCGGTGGGGGCTTGGTGGTTTCTCAGACAGCCTATCGGCGCGTCGGCCTGGGGGGGCATCGCCCTGGGCACGGCCGGCGTGGCGCTGATCTGTTTGTCGAGAGGCCTGGACTTTTCCGACGCGACGATGGGCGACATCCTGCAGGTGACTTCTTGTGTCACTTGGGCGGCCTACACGATCGTGGCGGTGGGGCCGGTCCAACGGCACGGATCGCTGCGAATCACCCTATGGGCCATCATCGTCGCAGCATTGGCCATGTCACCTATGCTTTTCGGCGGCGTTCGGGCGGACGGCCCCGTCACCGGGTCGGTGGTCCTGTCAGTTGTGTTCTTGGGCGTGGTGTGTTCAGGCCTGGCCTTTTGGGTGTGGTCGGCGGCGGTGCGCGACATCGGCTCGGCCGCGGCCGGGGCTTACCTGTACCTGGAGCCGTTCGTCACCTGGCTGGCGGCTGCGGTCGTGCTTGACGAATCCCTCAAGCCCGTCGGATTTGCAGGCGGCGCGCTGGTGCTGGTCGGCGTGTGGGTCGTGTCGCGCAGCAAAACTGCCATCGGGTCAACCGAATCGGTGGCCAGACGCTCGACGGAATAGTGGGCCCAGAAGCCCGCCAGGGCCAGGGTGCAAATGACCTGCTTCATTGCTTCCCGTGCTCCTTCCCCTCGTTCGTTAAAGTCTCCGGCGTCTTGTTCGGCTCTCTGCTCTGCCTCCCAGGCAGGTTGGGTCGGTCCATATTAACGCCGGGCACGATCTTCGTGCCCGGCGTTTAGCGGGCCCCCACGGGCCCGCGCCCCACAATCGGCGACCGTCTCCCCACGATGTGGCCGCCATCGTGCAATACTTGACCACTGGAACGGACGGTGGCACTTTCGGTGCCGAGATTGACGAATGCCCACCGCTGAGGCTGGCCAATCCAAGGAAAATGCCTGTAACCTATTATACCATAGCTAGTTACAGCACTATTTGGACGGAATGTTCTATCCCGGCGGAACACCGAAGGCCTATCGTCCGGCCGCTGGGCGTGGCTCAAATCGGCCAGGGTGGCCCCCAGTAGCCACGGCGTCATCCACCGCGCAGACAAGCGGGCCGTCCTGATAGACGGCCCTTGATGCCTCCCCACGTCCCCAATGATTCAGGCCGCTTGACCGGGTAGCCCCGATTTCCGGGACTGCAGGGGCGGCGCCACCCTCTGACGTATCAACGCAATCCGGGGCTGACACTCACGACCGATTGGGAGTTGTGGGGTTATGACCCGCACGGCCAGCGGTCCGGTCAACGCCTCAGCCGGTTACCGTTATCAGGCACTGTCGGCGATGGCGCCCACGGCGGTGCTCCCACAGGTAGATTCCCTGCCAGGTGCCCAAGCCCAATCGCCGTCCGACGATGGGAATGCTCAGGCTGGTGGCGGTCAACGCCGCTTTGATATGCGAGGGCATGTCGTCGGGGCCCTCAGCCGTGTGCGTAAACAGCGCATCCCCTTCGGGCACCAGCCGGGCCAACCAGGCTTCCAAATCGCGCCGGGCCGACGGATCGGCATTCTCCTGAATGGTCAGGCTGGCTGAGGTGTGCTGAATGAAGACCGTGCATAACCCGTTGTCCAGGCCAGCCTGGGCCACCACGGCTGCGACCTGATCGGTGATTTCGATCAGCCCCTGCCCGGACGTTTGAACGGTCATCGGCGTGGTCATGGAGGCCGATCCTCTCACGGGCGGGTCAAACCCGCAACTTCCCCAATGGATATGCCCAAGCCGGTTCCTGGCCAGGCGACCGGGCAGGGCATACCATCCCCGCGGAACACCTGGGGCCCATTAAGGAACCTATGACCCTGCCGCCAGCGGACCATCCCATCGACGGAACGGGCTTGATCGCCCTCGACCCTTGGCTGGAACCCTATGCCGACGCCCTGCGCCGGCGGTATAGCCGGTATCTAGACACATTGAAGCGCATCGAGCTGAGTCGCCGTCACGAATACCTGGGCCTGAACCGAGGCTTGTGCGACGGCAAGGCGGGTCTGTGGTACCGCGAGTGGGCCCCGGCAGCCGAAGCGGTTTTCCTGATCGGCGATTTTAACGGTTGGGATCGCACCGCTCACCCGTTGACCCGCGACGACGGGGGCGTCTGGAGCATTTTCCTGCCGGACGACGATTCGATGAGGCAGCCCGCACACGGTAGCCACGTCAAGGTCCACGTGGTCAGCGCCATCGGGCCCAAGGACCGCAACCCGGCCTATTGTCGCCGGGCAGTGCAAGACCCTGACACTCTGATTTACTGTGCCCAACACTGGGACCCACCTCAGCCTCATGTCTTCCAACAGGCTGTCCCCCGGCTGACCGGGGGTCTGCGCATTTACGAAGCCCACGTCGGCATGGCGATGGAAGAGCCGCGCATCGGCACTTATGGTGAGTTCGCCGATCGAATCATCCCCCGCATCGCAGCGGCTGGTTACAACGCGGTGCAATTGATGGCCGTTCAGGAACACCCCTACTACGCTTCCTTCGGCTACCACGTCAGCAATTTTTTTGCCCCCAGTTCGCGCTTCGGCACGCCCGAGGACCTCAAATGCCTGATCGACACCGCCCACGGCGCGGGCTTGGCCGTGTTTCTCGACGTGATCCACAGCCATTCGGTCAAGAACGTGGAAGACGGGCTCAACCTCTTCGACGGCACGCAGGAGCAATACTTCCATGCCGGGTCGAGAGGCCAACACCCCGGCTGGGATTCGTTGCTGTTCGACTACGGCAAGATCGAAGTCCTCGGCTTCCTGCTGAGCAACCTGCGCTATTGGCTGGAAACGTTTGGCTTTGACGGGTTCCGTTTCGACGGCGTGACCAGCATGATGTATCACCATCATGGGCTGGGGGGCGGGTTTAATAGTTACGACGATTATTTTGAGCCCCACGTCGACAGCGACGCGGTGGTCTACCTTCAACTGGCCAACCGGTTGGTCCACAGCATCAATCCCCAGGCGATCACCATTGCCGAGGACGTCTCGGGCATGGTGGGATTGGCCAGGCCCCTCGACGAAGGCGGATTGGGCTTCGATTACCGCCTGGCCATGGGCATACCGGATTACTGGATCAGGCTGTTGAGCGAGCGGCGGGACCAGGACTGGGACATGGACGACCTCTATCGGGCCCTGACCAACCGCCGATCGGGCGAGAAGCACGTGGCCTACGCCGAAAGCCACGACCAGGCCCTGGTGGGCGACAAGACGCTGGCATTCCGGCTGATGGACGCGGCCATGTATTGGCACATGGATCGGTCAAGCCAAGACCCGATCATCGATCGGGGCATGGCCCTGCACAAGATGATTCGCTTGATCACCTTCACGCTGGGTGGTGAAGCCTATCTGAACTTCATGGGCAACGAGTTCGGCCATCCCGAATGGGTCGATTTCCCCCGGGCCCAGAACGACAACAGCTTCCATTATGCCCGGCGGCAATGGTCGCTGCTGGACAACCCCGACCTGCGCTACGGCGACTTGGCTGCCTTCGATCGGGCCATGCAAGACCTGGACCGGCACCACAGCCTGCTGAACGACCCATTCATCGAACCGCTGGACATCGACCGGAACCGCAAGCTGATCGCCTTCCGCCGCGGGCCGTTGGTGCTGGTCTTCAACTTCCACCCCGACACCTCGTATACCGATCACCGCATCGGCGTGCCCGATGCAACCGACTATCGCCTGATGCTCAACACCGATGCCACGCCGTTTGGAGGGGCCCAGCACGTGGCCAACGATCACATCTATCCCTGCCAGGACAAACCCCACCACGACCGCAAACAATCCATCCAAATGTACCTGCCCGCCCGAACCGCCCAAGTGCTGGCCCCGGTCAACCCCGAAGGCTAATCCGCCCGAACGGGCCGCGACAGCCAAAACGGCAGGTCAACGTTCCGCTCGCGCGGAACAACGACCTGCCCTACGATTTGGGTGCCCGTCGATTCGGTCACAGCCCCGAACGGGCCGATGCTCTTTGCAGGCCGGTGCGTTGGGCATACGATGGTCGTCATGGCCTACGATTTCGCCATCCGCGAACAAATCTGTGAGATCGGGCGGAGGATCTACGCCAAAGGCTTCGTGGCGGGTAATGCCGGCAATATCTCCTGCCGGCTGGCTGACGGGCGCATCCTGTGTAGCCCCACCATGATCTGTAAGGGCTTCATGAAGCCCGATGATCTGTGCGTGGTCAGTCTGGATGGACAACAAAGGACCGGGGCTGAGAAGAAGACCAGTGAAATCCTGCTCCATCTGCAAATATACCGATCCGCCCCCAAGGCGCGGGCTGTCGTCCACTGTCACCCGCCCCACGCCACGGCTTTCGCCGTGGCGCGGGTGGACATCCCCACGGGGATTCTTCCCGAGACGGAGGTCTTTCTGGGCCAAGTGCCGCGGATCGACTATGAAACGCCGGGCACCGACGCCTTTGCCGCCAAAATCGAGCCGGTGGTCAACCAGGCCAACACCGCCCTGCTGTGCAACCACGGCACGGTGAGCTGGGCCGATTCGGTGGAGCGGGCCTATTGGTACACTGAAATCCTGGAAGACTATTGCCGGGTCCTTCTGCTTGCCAAGCAACTCGGGCACGTCGAACGCCTGCCGGCCGAGAAGGTCCGCGAATTGCTGGCCCTGCGCCCCAACTTCGACATGCCGCCCGACCCGCGGTTGGACCCGGGCGCCAAGCTGTTCGTCAATCCCGACTTTCCCCACGCCACCGACCGGTAACCCGGTCGCCCAAAGACCGGGCGAGCTTTATCGGCCCAACCAAGCCATAATCGCCGGGCCCATCTGCGGCCCGCCCGCCGCCTGGCCGATGCACATGGCGGAACCCATGTTTTTTTTCGCCAGGCCAGGAGAAACCTCGCCCATGACCACCGCCACCGCCACCGCCACGCCCGTCACCGCTCCGTCCAGCAAGGCCAAGACGCCCGCCAACCTGGATTTTGACAGCATCACCAACGCCCAGTTCGCAGAAGCAGCCGACCGCATCAACCTCGAGCCCGAGATTCAGATGTTGCTCCGCTCGCCCTATCGGGAGCTGCTGGTGCAGATTCCGGTGTGGATGGATGACGGCCAACACAAGCTGTTCCACGGCTACCGCGTGCAGCACAACGCCGTCCGCGGGCCGTACAAAGGGGGTCTGCGCTTTCATCCGGAAGTGGATCTGAACGAGGTCCGCTCTTTGGCGGCGCTGATGTCCTGGAAGACCGCCCTGGTCGACGTGCCCTTCGGCGGGGCCAAGGGGGGTATCACCTGCGACCCGGCTGGCATGTCGCGGGCCGAGTTGCAGCGCTTGACTCGCGGGTTCGCCCAGAAGATCGACATGTGCCTGGGCGTCTACCGCGATATTCCGGCGCCCGACGTCAACACCAACGCCCAGGTCATGGCCTGGATCATGGACGAATACGGCAAGAAGCACGGCTACACGCCCGCCATCGTCACCGGCAAGCCGGTCAACCTGGGCGGGTCGCTTGGCCGGGAGGAAGCGACAGGACGCGGCACCATGATCGTCACCCGCCAAGCCTGCCGCGACAAGGGCATGGACATGGGCAAGTCCTCCGTGGCTGTGCAAGGTTTCGGTAACGTGGGCTCCTGGGCTGCCAAGCTGATCCAGCAGGAACTCGGTGCCAACATCGTGGCGGTTTCCGACGTTTACGGCGCCATCTTCGCCGAAAAAGGGCTGGACATCGCAGATGTGATCGAGCATCGCGATCGCACCGGCTCGGTCTGCGGCATGACCGGCACGCGGGACATCGACAACCAGGAACTGTTATCGCTTGAGGTGGACGTGCTGATCCCCGCGGCGATGGGTGGGGCCATCACGCAAGACAACGCCGAAATCATCTCCGCCAAACTGGTCGTCGAAGCCGCCAACTCCCCGGTGACCCCGGGGGCTGAAGATATCCTGCGCCGGCGGGGTGTGGAAGTGGTCCCCGACATTCTGGTCAACGCCGGCGGCGTTACCGTCTCGTACTTTGAGTGGGTCCAAAACCTCCAGCAGTTCCGCTGGGGCATCGAAGAAGTCAACGCCAAGCTCGAGCAGCACATGGTCAAAGCCTGGCAGCAGGTCCACGAGGAACACACCACCGGTAAGGTGCCCCTCAGGGTGGCTGCTTACGCCGTGGCTCTGCGACGTTTGGCGGAGGCCTCGCGACAGAGATATTAGATCCTGGCGGAAGGTGGGATTCGAGTCGTCAATCTCCCGCGACGCTTGAGTTTGCCGGAGTTTGTTCGAGGTGTTGTAGAATCGTGTGGATGGTGGCCTTCCAGCAACCGGTGGCCTGTCCGAACTCGTATTCCAGCAGGTCGGACAGCACGACGGGGTCGCCGACGCGCAGGGCCTCTTTGATCTGCTGAAGCTGGGCGACGATTCCCGCAAGCCCCGTCTCAATGGGCTGACCCTCCACCTGCATGTCGTCGAACCGGGCGGGCAACATGCTTATGGATTGTACGATGGCGGAGTGGATCTGGCCCCAGTGGCGAAAACATTGGGCCAGGCCGTCCGAAGCCTGCTTCGTGTCACCTTGTGTCAGCCATTCGACGACGTTTTGGCGCGTGCCGTCGGTTTCTTCAAGGACTACCAGGGCTTGCTCCAGGGCTTCGCGGATGAGTACGTGGGCCGGTCCGGTCTGAAGGTCGATCCGGGCATAGTGGTCGGCGGGCTGCTGCAGGGCGGTGGTCAGGTCATCGCCGGTGACGTCATACCCGTCGCACAGGATGGAAATCACCACCCGGTCCGGATCCATCGACGCCCGGGCCTGCTCGATGACCTGGGCTACGGTGTTGGCCTGGGCGGTGGGGGCAATCGCCTGGTCGTCGAGATAAACGTCCATCATTTGGCTCCTGACCGGGCTGGGCCCGACTGAATTCCGGCACTGAGAGGTTATCGGCTTGGCAGGGCGCTGCGATTGAGTCGAGCCGGGCGGAATCAGCCGGGAGGCTTGTCTTGGGCGTCAAAGGGGGCTGGTATCTGCCAATCGCCCAACAGGCCCAGCATGTCCGAGACGCCGGCCGGCCTGGGCATGGCGTACATCTCGCCGTACCGGAACCCAGCCGATGCACCCTCGGTCCCGGCCAACGATCGTATGTAGTGCTGTATCCGCTCGAGCCGCCCGTCGGGAAACTGGGATTTGTAGCAGGCGATAGCGGCCAACTTGGTTTCCATCGTGTCGGTGATGTCCACCACAAAACGCGTCGGATAGTGCGTGATTTCCGCGGCGAAGGGAACGGGGCGATAGACCAGGTGTTCGATCCGAAACGGTTCGGTGCCGTCGAAGCGATCGTTCCACTTGGTGAGCTGCGAATAGAAGCGGGCAGCTTCTGCCACGAGCTGGCTTTGATAGTGATCCGGGGATGCGCCGGGCGTTCGGCCCGCCATGCAGACCATGGCTTTGGGTTGATAGCGCCGCAAGAACGTGGCCACCGCGTATCGGGCCGGCGGTCCGTCCATCAGTTCGCGGTTGGTCAGCGTCAACGTTTCGCAGACTTGCACACCCAGGACCTTGGCTGCCGCTTCCGACTCGGCCGTCCGCGTTTCCGGCGTCCCGCGGGGCGTGGGCTCGCCGGTGGTCATGTGCAACATGCCCACCCGATAGCCTTGCTGAACCAGCTTGGCGATGGCCCCGCCCATGCCGATTTCCAGATCGTCGGGGTGGGGGGCCGTGAAAACGATGTCCAGTGCCGCTGTGCTCATGGTTTGGGGTCCGCTCCGCCGTGCCCGCTGGGGTTCGGGCAACTATAGTTGGCCCAACGGTTTGCGGCAAGGCGCCGGCTGCCCTGGCGTCCCGGGGCCCAAGACGGTACAAAATAAGTGATGTCTCGAAGCCAGATACAAGACGGTGACCGCGACGCGGTGGCCCAGTTCATCGAGCGCCACTGGCACTCCAAAGTGGTGATGTCTCGAGGCCAAGCCTATTACCCGCACGAGTGCGACGGGTTCATCGAATGGCGTGGCCAGGACCTCGTGGGCCTGCTCACTTACCGTTGCGATGAAGAGTCCATGGAGGTGTTGACCCTCAACAGCACGCTGGAAGGTGCCGGTATCGGGTCAGCCCTGATGCTCATGGCCATCGAAAAAGCCCGCGACCTGGGCATGGAACGCGTCTGGCTGACCACCACCAACGACAATCTTCGAGGCATGGGCTTCTATCAACGGCTGGGTTTCCGCATGGTGGCCGTCAACATCGGCGTCGTCGACCAAGCCCGAAAGACCAAACCCCAAATCCCCGAAGTCGGCGCCAACGGCATTCCCATCCACGATGAGATCGTCATGGAACTGCGCATCAAGCCGGCCTTGAACCCATGACGCCGACTCAGACAAATCACCATAGGAAGTCGTGAGGATGCCCCCAAAAAACCACCCAAGATTTGCAGCCACCTCCCTCTGAAGTTTGTCTCGCAGTTAGCCGTCCGGCTCGAAAGGCGGTTTTCCTCT
>JBHHVM010000063.1:0-11596 GCA_046754265.1 Phycisphaerae bacterium | reverse complement strand
CATGAGCGTGCTGGCGTCCTAAAGACGTTGGCCCGAGCAAGTCGGTCCTGTCGCATGACGTAAGAAAGTGTAACCAGACGTCCTTTCCAACGCAACGACAAACTTGGTTCTCCGCACAATCCTGGACCGCCCAGCCCAACCCCTGGGCCCCAAGAATGCCCTACCAGGCCGTGACCGATTGTCGCAAAGGCGGGTCGGCCCGGGTGTCAAAATGGCGCACCACGGCCCCTCCAATGAATCATCGAATGGGCAATCTGGGACCTGTGACTACGAGTTCGGTGCGAGAGCAAATTGCATTGTCTTTTCGTTTGTCACATTGACACTTTATTTTAAGGGGCCTGCCGAGGCGATGATTGCGCCGGACCCGGTGTGATGACAGTTCGGGAGGCCGGCGGTCAGCGGCCCAGTGGGCGTCGTGGGCCGGTGTGCTGCTGGCGGGCGGCTTCGACGGCGCTTCGCAGGAGCATGGCCACGGTCACGGGCCCCACCCCTCCAGGAACCGGAGTCATGACCCCAGCCACCCGGCTAACCTCATCGGCGGCCACGTCACCGACGATCCGAGTCCCCCCTGGCCCGTCCGGCACCCGGTTGATCCCCACATCGATGACCACCGCCCCGTGCTTGACGTGCTCGGCGCGAATGAGACCCGGAACGCCCGTGGCCACGATCAGCACGTCGGCCAGGCGCGTGAGACTCGACAGGTCCCGCGTCTCATGGTGACAGGCGGTCACGGTGGCCATTTGCTGCAACAAAAAGAGTGACGTGGGTCGGCCCGCGATGGCGCCTTGCCCCACCACCACGGCGTGAAGGCCCAGCGGATGACACTCGCACGCCGCCAGAATCTCCATCACGGCCAAGGCGGTGCAGGGGGCGATGATGGGGCAATCGTAGAACACAAAGCCGATGTTGGCCGGGTTGACCCCCTCCACGTCTTTGTACGGATCGATGGCATATTGCACAGCCGCTGTGTCCACTCCCGTCGGCAGCGGCAGATTCAACAAGATACCGGTCACACTCGGGTCGCGGTTCAATTCATCGATGAACCGGATGATGTCCGCATCGCTTGAATCGCCCCCCAAAGCATGAAACCGATAATCGATGCCCACCTGTTGGCAACGCCGCTCCTGCGATCGGGCGTAGATCAAGCCGGCATCAGGATCCCCCACCATGACCGCATCCAGTCGAACCTTGACCCCTTGGCCAGCCAATTGCCGGACATCCTGCTCGGTGCGCAGGCGGATCCTCTCGGCCAATGCCTTTCCGTCGATGATGCGCGCAGCCATGGCAATAGCCCCTACGACATGGGTTTGACGGCACCGTGCTTGACCGAAACCGGCGTCGCCGTGGCCTTGGTCCCGGCATCGAGCCCGTAGATCGGATGCCGCCAGATATAAGCGCAGGCGATCGCCGTTCCCGCCAGGGCGGTGACCAACAACGTGCGCTTGATTCGGGTCACCGTTCGGTCGAACCGCCGGGCCCGAACCGGGTCGCCGGCCAAACCGACCAGAAAACGAATTCGGCTGGCAATCGAGGAATGACGCCAGCTTCGCTCTTCCGTGGGGATGCCGTTGAGCACTGCCACTTTGTCCAGGGCCGAGGTGAACACCTCGGCGGCCGTGGCACAGACCGCCCCGGCGGGTGCGTTTTCCTGGGGCCCTTCGTGGTGGACGCTGCAGGGCAGTTTGCAGGCTGAGACATCGTCGGGGCTGACACAGTGTGCCCCAAACACATCGGCTTGGCGCTCGAATCGCCGAGATATCCAGCCAAAGCCCAGCCCCCACAAAACCACCGCGACCGCAACGCCCACGCCCTGCATGGTAAGGACGTCCATTTGCCACATTCGGTGCTCGACGCCCAGCCGCAGCGCTTCAATCACGGCTGACACCAGCAACATGCTGCACACCCCAAACAACAAAAAGAATTGAATGTGCCGATGGCGAATGTGACCGGCCTCGTGTCCGAATACCGCCTCGATTTGGGCCGGCGTCATCGATTCCAACAATCCGTCGGAGAGCATCACGTAACGAAACCGCGGCAACAAACCCATGACCGCGGCGTTGACCATCATCCCCCCACTGTGCCAGATCAGGATTTCGCGGCAGCGCAGATGGATCCGGCCGCAGATGCGCTCCAACTCTCGCCGCAACGGACCGTCCGGCAAGGGGCTGGTGGTCCAAATATGTCGCAGCAAAAGCGGTGCGATCAGAAAGACCCCTGCCGCGGCCACACCCGGCATGGCCTCAGCCGCCCAGGAAAATCGAAACCAGCGGACCAGCTCGGCCCGGTAGCGATCGGCCAGATCAAATGCGGTCAGAACCAGCATCATGGGGACGGCCACGACCAAGAGATGGTGGCGGATATTGAAGTTCAGGTATGGCCCGAACGACCAGACGGCTGGGTGGTTGACCTCACCGTCCCACGCCCGGCCGGTCAGAACTGCCTGGTGGATCGCTCGATCGATGCCATAGAATCCGGCAAACATGGCTGCACAGGAACCCAAGAAGGGGCTCAGGGTCACCAAACCCGCCAGGCCCGGGACGGCCTGAATCGCTTCGACAGCCGCAACGCATTCGGGCCATTCGGTCAGAAAAAGCGTGCCGCCAAAACACGACACCGCTGCCAGACGCAAACCGATCATGGCCCGGTGATAAAGCTGTTGCCCCGCACCGGCCCGGGCCCCGCCCCGTCTCAACCGCCGACGAGCCAGTGCCGATGCCGCGCCCGACAATGCCCCAAAGAGCGGCACCTGCACCCACGCGACCGCCCAAACCCACCCCGGGGCCCGCAGCCACGCCTCGAAGGGCCGCTGATCGGGCCACCAGATCAGCAAGGCAAAACAGATGATGACCTGTAGGTGCATTCCAGCAGTCGCGCTTCCCAGGGTCCACTTTCGCCGGGCGGCCTCGAACGTCGCCCGTCGCTGATGGCCGAATCATCACAAGCGGGGATAGGTCGCAAAACTCTCCCCGCCGTGCTTTTACCAGGAGTTCACCCGGATGAGAAGACGGTTGCATCGCCGAGTGCCCGAACATCAAGAAGCGCCCCGGCCAAACAGGCGCCTGCACCCGACCTGCTGGTGGTGACTGCATGCACTATTCGCATCGGACCTGACGTGATGAGGGAATCTTCGACCTAATCCGCGGCGCTTGGCGTGGGAATGATGATTGGGGGGCCGGTTGGCTCGTTGGGGTTCGGAACATCTGGCGAACTCTGGCGGACCAAGGTGCGCAACGTGTCCAGGCTGGTTCGGCTTCGAACCAACAACTGCTGCAATCTCGTGGCCGTGTCGCCGCCGCCCGAAGTGGGATCCATCGGCTGATCTACCTGATTCGGTGGGACTCCCGCGTCCCCGCCCCGTTGCTCGTTATCATGGATCTGAATGTCGGCCAAGTGATGGATCAATTGCTGATAGCTCTGTCTGGCACGGGCCAGCCGAGAACTGTGTGGGCCTTGGTTGTTGCCGTGGGATTGCGCCCCGGCCGGGGAACTTGACGCTTTGGGCCTGCTTTCTTGCCCATTGTCAGGCTTGGCAACGGTCGGCATCGACTGCTCATCCCGGTCGCGAGCATCTGCTGGAGTTTTGGCCGGCGCGGAGCCTTGGCTGGCATCGCATATCGCCCGCTCCGTTTCGCATGCGCACTCACTCGCGTCATTTTCAACGGCACCAATGCCCTGGGTCGGCAAACTGCCAAGTTGGGAAACGACCTGCCGCATGAACGGGCCGTCAATGGCTTGCCGGTCGGCGGCGTAGGCGCTAAGCAGCGCGTTGTCGCAGGCGGTGTTGATCAAACGGGGCACACCTCCGCTATAACGTGCGATGGCCTGCACAGCACCATCGTCGAAAACGCAGCCCGCATGTTCGGACGCGGAATCGCCATCGGTTTGAGCCGCACCCGCCACGCTCAAGCGATGGCGAATATAGGCGCCGCAGTCGGGTAGCGGCAGCGCCGGCAGATGAAAGCTTCTGAATATGCGTTGCGACAAGGGCCGCATGCCTGCAGCCGCCAGGCGACCGCGAAGCTCGGGCTGGCCCACGATGACCACTTGAAGCAGTTTCGCATCATCGGCTTCCAGGTTGCCGATCATCCGCACCCGCTCTAAGGCCTGGTCCGACAGGTTCTGGGCCTCATCCAACACCAGCACCGCGGAGCGGTCTGCGGCAAACTGTTCCAACAGAAAATCCTGCAAGGCTGAGAATCGATCGGACTGACTGGACGTGACGCTCGACCTTAGACCAAACTCCATGCCAATGGCCGCCATCAGGTCGTCCGCTCCCAGCGCCGTGTTGGTGATCACTGCGCTGGAGGCCCGCTCGCCAAGGTGCCGCAACATCATTCGGGTCACCAAGGTCTTGCCGGCCCCCACCTCCCCGGTGAGCAGAACGAACCCCTTGCGCTGCTCGACCGCATAGATCAAACAGGCCAATGCTTCTTCATGGTTTTGGGTGGCCTGAAAAAACCGGGGGTCCGGCGTGTTGTTGAACGGCGGCTCCCGCAGGCCGAAATGTTCCTCGTACATCGGACACGCACCTGGCGGACCGCTCCCCGGCGCGGTCCTTAACTGGGCTATCGGCCCCCCTACGCGCAGCCTTTAGGTCCGCGTAACAGGCCCCTCATCAACCTCTCAGGTCCGAGAAATTCGGCGCCCGTTGCCCGGTATCCTATCACTGCCGAGTTTTACAGACGTTCTTTCAGGCGTTGGACGGGGCTCCCGATAAAGCGGGCAGACGGTGATATAGGTCGGTAACAGGCCGAACCAAGGTTCAGGCCTGTCCGCGCTAAGAACGCCTGGTTTTCAGGCACGCAGGCCGGGGCCCTGGTCGGGAACGCGTGTGGGAGAAACCGCTCGATGACGTCTGGCCATCGCATTCTATCAGCCCTGGGGCTACTGGCAGCCGTATGGTCCGCCGGGGGTTGTGACAGCAGCAATGCCGACCTTATTCAGTTCCTCCGGAATCACGAACACCTGGCCACCGCGACGGAATACCGCGTCGGCATTCCCGACAGAATCTCCATCTCCGCGCCGCGCATCCTGGAAATCGACCAGGTTGAACAGACCGTGGGCGTGGACGGCAAGGTGTCTCTCCGTCTGCTGGGGGCGGTTCGCGTGGCTGGGATGACCCCTCGGGAAATCGCCGCCAAGTTTCAGGAGTTGCTCCAACCCTATTACAAAGACCCGAAAGTTCACATCGAGGTGACGGAATATGCCTCCAAGAAATACTACGTCTTCGGCGACGTGGCCCGCGAAGGGCCGTTCGCCTACACCGGCAAAGACTCGGTCATCGACGCTTTGAGCCTGGCTGGACCGATGTTCACCGCCTGGCGCTCCCGGATACAGGTTATTCGCCCAAACGCGGATCCTGAGAAACGGCTCCAGATTCAGGTGGACCTCGACAAAATGATTAAGGCCGGCGATTTGCGGCTCAACGTGCTGCTGGAGCCCGGCGATCTGGTTTACGTCCCGCCCACGCCGTTGGGTTGGGTGGGTCACCGGGTCCGCGAACTGCTGTATCCGCTGGCACCAGCCCTGCAAGCCTATGTCGGACCGACCTTCGCGCTGGAGGCCAATGACGAGTACACCGGCAACAACGAGGACAACTAGAGCGTAAACACCCGTGGAAGAACCGCGAAAAACACCCAGACCTCAGCAACGTGCGGCGGCCGCCTCGATGGTCCACGGCCGCACCGGCCGTCATGAAGACGCCGGCCCGGCCGACTTGCGCCAGACCGTCGGCGAAGTCCTCCGCATTCTCGTTCTGCGGCGCTGGACTTTCATGGTGCCGTTTTGTCTGGCCACCTCCGCCGCGTTTGTCGCCAGCCACTATGTCCCCCGAACCTACCAGGCCACTGCGCGGTTCGAGCAGGCCAACGACGCCGTCTCGGTCAACCTGCCCCCCTCGTTGGTGACCTCATCGTATAGTTACTTGCTAAGCACCTTGGAAGAGGACATCAAGAGCGAGGAAGTCCTGGGACCCGTCCTGGAAGACCTGGGCCTGTTGGACCCCGCCCCAACCTCGGAAGATCCCCTGGCCGAGCAAGAACGGACGGCGGTCATCAAGGCCCTGGCCTCCAAGGTCAACGTCTCAGCCTGGCAGCGGAGCAACTTCCGCAACGTGATCGAACTTCAATACGCCGGCCCCGACCCGACCATCATGACCCAGCTGTTGGAGGGCATGAAGGAAAACTACAAGCTGCTCGTCCGGCGAAAGACTACCGAGAAACTGATCGACGCCCGCGACTGGTACGACGCCCAGGCCGAGGAAAAACGCAAACTCGTCGAACAGATCGACAAGCGCATCACCGCCGTGCGTGTGCGGACCCCAGGGATCGACCCGGCCAATCCCGAAGACATCGGGCGGCAATTAACCTCCTTGGACAATCAGGTGGCCAACCTCCGCCGGTCCAATAGCCGCCTGGAGTCGCAGATCGCAGCCCGCCGGGAGTTCCTCAACAACGCCCGGGCGCTGGCGGCTGCCAACACCGGCGGGGCAGCCCAGGTGGCCATTACCCCGGCAAAAACCAGGATGCTCCAGCAGGCTCTGGAACAAAGCGAGGCCAAGGTCGCCAACTTGGTGTTCGCACGCGGCATGACCGAGCAACACCCGGATATCATCGCCGAGAAAAAACTCCAGGAGCGATACCGCCGGGCGCTGGCTGCACAGCCTGCCCCGCAGGTCGCCCTGGTCGGGCCGCCAAACCCGGCCAACGAAGCCGCCCGAACCTTTTTCGGGGCCAATACCGCCGACGACGCGTGGATGCCCGCCGTCGCCCAAGTCGAGATGGACTTGACCACGTTGCTCGAACAGCGCGACCTGAACAATGAGGAAGTGGCCGGCCTGGAAGAGCGCATCAACCTGTACACGACATTGCAAAACGAGCTGGTCGACCAGCGGCAGGACTACGCGCTGACCCTAGAAGAACTCGACCGGGCCCGAGACGAATACGAGACCTATCGGGGCCTGGTGGACCAGTGCAACCAGAACCTGACCGTGGAGAACTCCAACCGCGGCATCTTGTTCACCGACGTCGAACTGCCCGATTCCGAACCGGTTCCCATCTCACCGTTGGCCAAGACCGTCCTGTTGCTGGCCGTTTTGGGCGGGCTGATCACCGCCGCCGTTTTCGTGGCCATGGCTGAACTGTTCGACCGCCGATACCGAACCTCCACCCAGATCGCCCGCTCGCTGGGGCTGCCGATTCTGGAGGGCATCAGTGAAATCGTCACCGCGACGGAGCGCCGGGGGCTGTTCATTCGGCGGGCGGTGTTAATCCCCGTGGCCACCGCCCTGCTGCTGGGCCTACTGGTGATCAGTGGAGGGGCCAGCATGATGTCACTGAGCTATCCCGACAGCTACCAACGGATGATGACCACGCCGCGTTCGGCCTGGTCGCGGATCATCGGTCCAAGCGCCACCGCCCAAGGCCCGGATTCCGAGCCGCCATCCGTCTAGGAAGGACTTCGATGGGACGCATCGCAGAAGCCCTCAAGAAAGCAGAACACCAACGGGCCCAGAAGCAGGCCGATGCGGAATCCCCCGCACCGGCCAACCGATTGGCCAACCTGCCGCCGGCTGAGAATGAGTTGCCCGACCCAACAGAGGG
Organism: Phycisphaerae bacterium; assembly: GCA_046754265.1. GTDB lineage: Bacteria > Planctomycetota > Phycisphaerae > UBA1845 > UBA1845 > OFTM209. The sequence goes on along the minus strand of JBHHVM010000063.1, from coordinate 3,995 downwards.
GCCAGGCCTCGCCCCGCCGGTCGTCTCAAAAAGAGCCCCCCGCGTTCAAGGGCTCAGCGAATCGCTGGTGCCCTATTACGAGCCCTCCAGCGTCATCAGCGAGCAATACCGTGGCCTGCGCACCCGGCTCCTGAACCAAAACCCCGACAACGAGCACCGCATCATCGGGATCACCAGCGGTGCCCCCCGCGACGGGAAAAGCGTCACGGCTGCCAACACCGCCTTTATCCTCTCGGAGATTCGCCACCTCAAGGTCCTGGTGGTGGACGGTGATTTCCGCCGCAGCTCTTTGGGGGGGATGCTCAACATGCCCAAATCGCCGGGGCTGGCCGATGTGCTCCGCGGCGAGGCCACCTATGAAGAAGCCATGCGGGAGACGCCCATACCCAACCTCTCCTTCATGCCGGCCGGTGACATTCAGGACCGCAGCGCCGCCGAAATCCTCTCCGACGAAAAGACCGGTTCCATATTCGCCCGCTTCCAGCGCGAGTTCCATTACACGATTGTGGACACGCCCCCGGCCACCACCGTCACCGACGTGGGTATCATCGGGCAATGGTGCAACGGCGTCATCATGGTGGTCAGGATAAACCGGACGCCCGAACCGATCGCCCAGCGCGCCGTCCGCGTGCTCCAGGTCAACAACGTCCCCATCCTGGGCGTGCTGCTGGTGGGCAACGAAGCCCGGGCCCCGGGATACGGCTACTACCGCTACTACAACTACTACCGCAGCTATTACACACGCGACGACGACAAGCACCGCCGATGAGGCGCTGGGGCCCGGTTCCACGATAGACCCGCCGCAATGATTCACGGACGAACCATCATCTGCATCGCCAATCGCTGGGACTACGACCCCACCAGCAAGCACCACGTCATGCGGACGCTCTCGGCGACCAACCAGATCGTATGGGTCAACTACCGCGGCAGTCGAAAACCCACGGCTTCGCGCCGCGACCTCGGCGCCATCCTGGCCACCGTCGGACAGGCCATACGAGGCCCCCGCCGGATCGACGACGCCATGGTCCAAGTGACTCCCCTGCTGGTTCCCGGCTCGTCGCGCCGCCTGGTCCAAAACCTCAATCGGCGCATGGTCGTCGCCCAGATCCGGCGGGCCTTGGCCCGGCTGCCCAAACGACCCGTCCAACTTTGGACCTTCGCCCCCAACGTCGATTTTTTGGCGGGGCGCTTCGACGAAGAAGCCTTGATTTACTATTGCGTCGATGATTTCGGCGCCTTCGAGGACCATGACGGACAGGCCATTCGATCGGCTGAATCTCGGCTGATCCAAAAAGCCGATGCCGTCATCACCACGTCTCAGGAGCTCTTCGACTCCCACAAGGACTGCCACCGGAACACCCATCTAGTCCGCCACGGCGTCGATTGGTCCCATTTCGCCGCCGCCGCCGACCGGCAACTGGACCCACCCGCCGATATCGGCCACCTGCCCGGACCGGTACTCGGCTTTTTCGGATTGCTCCACCATTGGTTCGACGTGGAACTCCTGGCCCGGGTCGCCCGCAGCAGGCCCCAATATACTTTCGTGCTCATCGGCGACTGCCACGCCGATGCCACCGCGTTGCACAGCCTGCCCAACGTCCACCCACTGGGCCGCCGTTCCTACGACTCGTTGCCTGCCTACTGCGCCGCCTTCGATGCCGCCCTGCTGCCCTTTCGCATCAACGACATGACCCGCAACATCAACCCCATCAAGCTGCGTGAATACTTGGCGGCTGGGCTGCCGGTGGTTTCCACACCCCTGCCCGAAGCCGTTCACTATGCGCCGGACGTACTCACGGCTGACACCGCACAAGGGTTTTCGGCCGCCTGCGACCGGGCGGTCAGCCAATCGACCCTGACCCAACGGCTCCAGCGGAGCGCCCGGGTTGCCGACGAATCCTGGCAAAACGTCGTGGAACGGCTCTCTTTGATCGCCGAAGACGCCGTGGGCCGCCGTCGGCGTAAACGGGCTCAACCCACTCTACCCTCCCGGGCCGACATCGCTGCCACGGGTGCGTCACCCAACCCGGCCTAACGCCGGAATCCCTCTGCCTGCAAAAAAAGGGCCCGACTGAATCGGACCCTTGGTTCATTACGCTTCAAACGGTCGGCTGGGCGCTGCCGTTTGCTGTTACGGACCTGCGGGCCCGTCGCACCCGGCCAAGCATTCAGCCGCAAACGCCTCCACCTGGGCACGACACTCCGGCGGGGTACCGCCTTGGTCCAGGCATTGCCGCATTCTCTGCTCGGCTTGCTGCCGGCACTGCTCCGGGCAGGGAATCGGATCGCAGCCCGCCAGGCACTGGGACATGAAGCTGTCCAGCTCATCACTGCACTCGGGTTCAGGTCGGCCGGCGGCGATGCACTCGTGCAGCAACTGTTCGCCTTGCAGCCGACATCGCTCCGGACAGGGTATCGGCGGGCACCCAGCCACGCAATCCCGCACAAACGCGTCGGCCCGGGCGTTGCATTCCTCTTCGGTGCCGCCGTTGTGCAGGCACATCTGGCGCACTCGGTTGGACCGAATACGGCACATCTCGGGGCAGGGCACAGGCCCCAGCCCAGCTATGCAATCCTCGAAAAACCCGGCTGCCTCAGCATGGCACACCTCGGGGTCGCCGCCCTGTTGCAGGCATTCACCCAGGACCTGGTCCGCAGCCCACCGGCAGCGCTCCCGCGGCGTCGGCGGAGTACAGCCGCCCGCGCAGCGCATCCGAAAGGCCGAGGCCCTGGCCAGGCACTCGTCTTCCGGATTGCCTTGATCCAGGCATTCGCCCAGAACCTGCTGGCTTAGCATGTCACAGTGATTCAAGCAGGCCCGCACCCGACACCGGCCCTGGCAATGCCGCACGGCACCCCAGGCGGCACGCCTGCACAACTCGGGTTGCCCGACCTCGTCCATGCACTGGGCGAATTTCTCGTCGAACACGCCGCTGCAATGTTCGGCACAGAACCCGGCCACGTCCTGATCGGGCCCACCGGCCCCGTCTGCGCCCTGCACGGAGGGGCCAGGAGTAACCTGAACCCCCGTATCAATCGGGGCCCGGTTCGGGGCTGCCTGAACCTGCATCGCCCCAACCAGGCATGCCACAACCGCCATCCCCCAACCCGTCCGCCGATATCTCATCCTTGCTTGCATCATAAGTCTGCACCTCCACTTATCGCAGTTCGTTGACCAACCTGCTCGCAGGTCCCCACAGGAAACCCGCCGGCCTCCCGTTACAGACCTCAACGTGGAGCCGGACCGATTATTGCCACAAAACTCGACAAGTGCCCAAACAGGGCCCAAACAGAGGGAATGCCGCCGACCGGCTACCTCAGGGAATCAAGCATCGGCCTCCGCGGGGCGATCGGCACGATACTTGATGACTCGTACCTTTTCCAAGGTGACCAGCCCGTCGCGAAGCACCTCATCCACGAAGGGCAACAACTCGTCGATCTTCTCCCGGCTATCGACGATTTCGATCACGAGGGGCAGGTCCTCCGACAGCCGGAGCACCTTGGCGGTGTGCAGCCGACTCGACGGCCCAAACCCCATAGGCCCGCGCAGCACCGTCGCACCGGCCAGGTGCAACTCCCTGGCCTTGAGCACGATGGCCTCATACATCGGGACCCCCTCCCACCTGTCGCTCTCGCCCAAAAAAATCCTTAACAGGCAGCCGTCCTCGGGAAGTTTCACACTCATGCCGCGCCCACCCATCCTTCAGTCAGCCGATAACCCAGCCAAACCGCAGCCAACCCCGCCCCGTTATTCAACAACACGTTCAACCCCGCCCGCACCAATTGGCCGTCGTTAATCAGCGCCGTGGTTTCCCACCCAAAACTGGAAAACGTGGTCAGCCCCCCCAATAACCCCACCAACAGCGCCACCCGGTATTCCTCTCGAACCAATTGAGGCCCGGCGAAGAATGCCGACAGCACCCCGATCAACAAACACCCGCAAACATTGACGGTCAACGTCCCCAGGGGGAAAACACCACCCCCGATCCGCTGCA
>JBHHVM010000062.1:0-11652 GCA_046754265.1 Phycisphaerae bacterium | reverse complement strand
CGACCCTGGCCCAGAACCTTGTCGATCTTTGGCAGATTCCCATCCGCAAGCGTGCAGCCCAGCGAGGTTTGGACCGGACCATTCTGGAAGTGGGTGCGCTGGCGGCCAGAGTGGCTGCCGAGGCCAAAGCCGCCTACCACGCCGCAATCGGCGCCGACCGACGACTCGACATCGCTCGCGAAAACCTCGAGTTGACCGGCAAGGTACTGGAACTGACGGAATTGCGTCGGGATGCCGGAGCCGGCAGCGCCCTGGACGTCAACTTGGCCCGGGGAGTGGTGTTGGAGACGGAACTTGCCGTCCAACAGTTGCGCCTGGAAGCATCGACGGCCCGAAGGAGGCTGGCCGGCACACTCGGGCTTACCGTCGATGCCGACACGTTGACACTTACCGAGTCACTTCCCGATCCTCCCGCCCACGAGTTGCTGACCGAATCGCTGGTTCAAACCGCCCTGGAGTTGCGCTTGGACGTTCGCGCCGTGCGGACCGCAGTCCTGGCAGCCGAAGATCGATTGGTGCTTGAGTACCGGCGTGTTTTTCCCTCGGTCTCGATAGGTCTTGCCCTGGAACGGGCCGAGCGTGGACGGTCCAGCAGCCGGGACGTACTGGCGGATACAGCCCGATCCTCCATCGCCGGGGGGCGACTGACCGCTCCGGAGATCCAGCCGCGTTCTGCCCGCCGCAAGAATACGGACCTCATCATCGGTCCCAGCCTTTCCCTGGCGCTGCCCATCTTCGACCAGAACCAGGCACAGATTGCCCGGGCCCGCTTCGAGTTGCAGCAGGGCAGGCGCGTCCTGCAAGGACTGGAGCGTGCCATCCGCCAGGACGTTCGCGGGGCCGTCGATCGGGCCCGGACGGCCTGGCAGATCGCCCGTTTCTACCGGAACCAGGTCGTGCCCCAAGCCCAAAAGAGCTTGGACATGTCGCGTCAATCCTACCATGCGGGCAGGGCGTCGATTCTTTCGGTGCTGGACGCGGAGCGCTCGTTTCTTTCGGCTAGAGACCGGTACGCCCAGGCTTTGCAGGTCGCCGCCGCCTCCGTGCCGGCACTGGAACGAGCTATCGGGTTGCCGATGGAGCGACTGTTAAGCTTGGATGACGCCGAACAACCACTCCCCGCCGCAATCCAGCCATCATCTGATGCGGCAACCCCGCCCGACGAGACTGTCGACGAAGAACCTGAATCGAACGATGGAGCTGAACTGTGATGAAGCTGACTGTCACCAGCAGAAGAATTGGCCGGGTCATCCTTGGCCTGGGTTCGGTGTTCGCGCTGACTCTTGGCGGGTGCAACGTTGTAGATCCGGACACTCTTCAGGGATTCGTGGGCGATTTCGCACGCGCGGCCTTGGCCGGCCTGCTGTTGTAGTCAGCCTGCCCGAGGGGGCGCTTGGAGACATGCAGATGAGTACCAAACACGCAGGAACCGTCCTCTTGAGCATCGCCGCGGGCCTGATCGCCGGGGCGGGCGGGCTTTATGTCGCCCAATCGCAAGGACTGCTCACGGATCCGGCCCATCGGTCAGACAATGCGGGGCAAACTGCCGCCGATCACGACGATGACCACGCCGGTGAAGAGCCCGGTGAACACGACGAGCACGGTGACCATGATGAGCACGAGGAAGGTGTGGTTCACCTCAGCAATGAGAAGTTGGCCGCCCTGGATATCACCACCGTCGCAGTCAAGCGCGGCCTGCTGACTTCGACCATCGACGTCCCCGGAGAAGTTCAGTGGAACAGCGACAACCTGGTCCACGTCACGCCTCGCGTTGCCGGCATTGTGGCGTCGGTCGAGAAAACCCTGGGGGATCGAGTCCAGGTTGGGGACTTGCTGTGTGTCTTGGACTCGCGCGAGATGGGCGATGCCAAGATGGAGTATTTGGCCGACATGAGCCGCTTCGAGGTGGCCCAGGCCGATTTCGAGCGGGCTGCGATCGTCTTCAAAAACACCAAGAAGCTGCTGGCCATTCTCGAAACCGAGCCTACGCCTGACCAAGCCCTGGCCCAAGCCCACGACCTGCCGGTGGGCGACAACAAGAACCAACTGCTCACCGCCTACACGCGGATGAAAGTGAACAAGCGCAACTTTGAGCGCTTCGAGAAACTGCTGGCCAGCCAGATCGCCAGTGAAGCCGATTACCTCGAAGCTCAGGGCGCCTTTGAGATCGCCCGAGCGGATTATCTGTCCACCCGTGAGGAAATCACCTTCAACCTGAAACTGACTTTCCTAAGGGCGGAAAAGGATTTCAAGGTTGCCGAGACGGAGATGCGCAACTCGGAGCGTGGGCTGCACATCCTGGGACTGACCAACGTGGAGACCGCCGAAGTCCTCAATCTAGCCGGAAAGATCGATACGGGCATCTCCCGGGCCGTGCTATACAGTTCCATCGACGGTGTCATCATCGATCGGCACCTGACGCGCGGTGAATTGGTCAGCACCGACACTCGCCTCTACACCATCGCCGACCCGTCCCACGTCTGGATCATGGGCCGGGCCTATGAGCGCGATGTCCGTTTTCTCAAGACACAACAAAAGGCCACGGTACGGCTCGACGCTTTTCCGGGAGAGGCTTTTGATGGCGTGGTTGACTACATCGGCAGCCAACTGGACCCGGACACGCGGACGGTGCAGGTACGAGTCGTTCTAGCCAACCCCCAGGGGCGGTTTCGGGCCGGCATGTTCGGCCGGGTCACGGTGTTCATCGAGAACAACACGTCCGCTTCCAGCCGGAACGGCCTGTTGGTCCCGATGGATGCCATCCAAAGAGTCAAAGACGGCTTCGTCGTTTTCCGACTGGCCGGCGCCGGGCAATTCCAGCAGATTCCCGTTCGGGTCCTGGCTGAATCAAGGGAATACGCGGAGGTGACCGCGCAGCTCGAGGCCGGTGACAAGCTGGCCGTCGGCGATACGTTCGTGCTCAAGTCCGAGGTGGGCAAGGGCGAGATGGGCGGGGGGCACTCCCACTGACGGAGTAAGCATGTCAAGAATCATCGACTTTTCACTGAATAACCGGTTCCTGGTGATCGTTCTATGGTTGCTGATCGTGGCCATGGGTATCAACTCGTTGAGCGAGCTGCCCATAGATGCCGTCCCGGATGTCACCAACGTCCAGGTGCAAATCCTGACCAACACGCCAGGCCTGCCACCCGAGGAAGTCGAGCGGTTTATCACTTTCCCGGTCGAAACTGCGATGAGCGGCCTGCCCGCCATCGAAGAGATTCGATCGGTGTCCAAGTTCGGCCTTTCTGTGGTGACCGTCGTGTTCGTGGAAGGGACCGACATCTACTGGGCCCGGCAGCTCGTCGCCGAGCGATTGGTGGAGGCCCGGGAACAGATACCCGAGGGATACGGCGACCCCGCCATGGGCCCCATATCAACAGGCCTGGGCGAAATCTACCAATTCGAGGTGCGCGGAGACGGCTACACGCCGATGGAATTGCGGACCATTCTCGACTGGTACGTGAACTTCCAGCTTCGCAGCGTCAGCGGCGTGGTCGAGGTCAATGCCTTCGGCGGCGAACTCAAAACCTACCAGGTGACCCTCGATCCTGACCGCTTGGCCGCTTATGACATTCCAGTCGGAGACATTCTTGCAGCCCTGGCAGCCAACAACCGCAACGTCGGCGGTGGATACATCGCCCACCAGGGCGAGCAATACCTGATTCGCGGGGAAGGCCTGGTCGAGACGCTGCGCGATCTGGGCAACATCATCATCAAACACGACCAGGAATCGGGCACGCCCATCTATGTCAGAGACGTGGGCGAAGTTGAATTCGCGCCTATGATTCGCCAAGGTGCCGTAACCCGCGACGGGAAGGGAGAGGCCGTCGTCGGCATCGTCATGATGCTAATGGGTGAGAATTCTCGCATTGTCGCCAGATCGGTCGACGAGAAGATCGAACAGATCAAAAAATCGCTCCCCGAGGGCGTCACCATCGACACGTTCTACGATCGCACTGATCTGGTCAACAAGACCATCAGAACCGTGGCCAAGAACCTGACCGAGGGAGGGCTCCTGGTCATCGTGGTCCTGCTCCTGCTGCTCGGCAATCTGCGCGGGGGTTTGATCGTGGCGTCGGCCATTCCGCTCTCCATGCTCGTCGCGTTCACGGCCATGCGCTTCGCGGGTCTGAGCGGCAACCTGATGAGCTTAGGGGCCATCGACTTCGGCCTGATCGTCGATGGGGCCGTGGTCATGATCGAGAACATCGTGCGCTTCCTCCACGATCGCAAAGATGATTCCCAAACCCTTCTGGAAAAAGTCCGCCGCGCGTGCCACGAAGTGGCCCGCCCGGTCACCTTTGCCGTCGGGATCATCATTATCGTTTATCTTCCCATCCTGGCGCTCCAGGGCATCGAGGGCAAGATGTTCCGCCCCATGGCCCTTACGGTGGTCTTCGCGTTGTGCGGGTCGCTGGTCTGCGCACTGACGCTCATGCCGGTGTTGGCCTCGCTGCTGCTCAAGAACGTCAGGGAGGCTGAACCCATTCTGTTCAGGATCGCCAAGCGGGTGTACTACCCCATCAGCGATCGCATCCTGGGGCAGCCCCGCCGCGTTTTCGGGGCCGCCGCCGTGATCTTCCTGGCCAGCCTATGTATGGTGCCGTTTCTCGGCGCCGAATTTATTCCCAAGCTCGACGAAGGCGCCATCGCGCTGCAAATTTGGCGGCTGCCCAGCGTGTCCCTGGAAGAGTCGAACCAGATCAGCCTCAGCGCTGAAAAAGTCCTGTTGGAAGAGTTTCCCGAGATTAAGACGGTCGTTTCCCGCACCGGGCGAGCGGAAATCGCCACCGACCCGATGGGCGTGGAGATCAGCGACACCTATATTATTCTTAAGCCCAAGGAGACGTGGCGCTTCCCGACCAAGGAAGCATTAATCATGGCCATCGATGAGAAACTCAAGGACCGCGTCACCGGGGCCATCTTCAGTTACTCGCAGCCCATCGAGCTGCGCGTCTCGGAGTTGATCGCCGGAGTGCGCAGTGACATCGCCATCAAAATCTACGGCGACGATCTGGAATTGATGAAGCAAAACGCCGACCAGGTCGTGAGATTGATCCGGTCCGTCCCCGGAGCGGCGGACGTCAAAGCCGAGCAGGTCATCGGGCTACCTACCCTGCGCATTCGCATCGATCGCGATGCCATCGCCCGATACGGCATCAACGCGGAAGACGTCCTGGAAGTGATCGAATCCATCGGCGGCAAGCAAGTTGGAACGGTGCTGGAAGGTCAACAGCGGTTCGCCCTGCAGGCCCGGTTCGGCAAATCCGTCCTGGGCCACATGAGTAACATCCGCGACCTCAAGATCGCCGGCCCCACCCGGGGCGGTCCCCCTCGAATGATCCCTTTGTCGCAACTGGCGTCCATCGAGATCGAGGAGGGTCCAGCCCAAATCAGTCGCGAGAATATAAGCCGTCGGATTACGGTCGAAGCCAACGTGCGTGGCCGAGACCTGGCTTCGTTCGTCCGCGACGCACAGGCGGTCCTGGACGAGAATTTTCGACTGCCTCCCGGTTGGTCCATGGACTGGGGCGGGCAGTTCGAGAATCTGCAAGCGGCGTCCAAGCGGCTGACGGTGCTGGTCCCACTGGCTTTGCTTCTAATCTTCGTGTTGCTCTACAGCATGTTCAACTCCTTCAAGCTCGGGGCCTTGATCTACCTCAACGTGCCGCTTGCGGTCACCGGAGGCCTGCTGGCCTTGTTCATTCGCGGGTATCCGTTCTCCATCTCCGCGGGCATCGGGTTTATTGCTCTTTTCGGCGTGGCCGTTCTAAACGGCGTCGTGCTCGTCTCCTACATCGTACAAAAACGCAACGAGGGACTAAGCGCCATCGAAGCGGCCAGGGAGGGCGCCCGCATTCGACTTCGCCCCGTGCTGATGACGGCCCTGGTCGCCTCCCTCGGTTTTGTCCCCATGGCCCTGGCAACCAGCGCCGGCGCCGAGGTGCAGCGACCGCTGGCCACCGTGGTCATCGGTGGCCTGGTCACGTCCACCCTGCTGACGCTCCTGGTTTTGCCGAGCGTGTACCGGTGGTTCGCCCCCGACAAAGAGGAAGTCATCGCCTGAGCCACGGTCCGTAAGCTAATCACGACGCTAGAATGGTCCAGCCCCATGGACGGCCCGACTCCTCGGGAATCGTCGTCCTTGCGTTAACGCCGATGCCCGGTAGCCTGGGGTCGAACCATACGCCTGCCTGGGCCGGGGGTCGGCCACGCGTCGCGGCGGGATGAACGAGGGGCACCACTTGAGCCTTCACGTCATATTGGCCACGCTCGGCAGCTCGGGGGACGTGAACCCCTTCATTGCCATTGGCCGGGCCATGGTCGCCCGAGGCCATCGGGCCACGCTGGTGACCAATCCGCATTTCGAGACCGCGGCCCGCGAGGCTGGGCTGGACTTTGCGCCCATTCGGGCCCAGGAAGATTACGTCCGCATCACCAAGGACCCCGACTTGTGGCACCCGCGGCGCGGCTTGCAGGTGCTCTGCCGAGAAGTCATCGTGCCCGGCATCGCCCCCACGCACGAGACCATCGAACGCCTAAACACGCCCGGTCAAACCGTGGTCCTGGCCCACGGTCTGGCCTTCGGCGCCCGGATCGCCCACGAAACCTCGGGGGTGCCCCTGGTGACGCTCTTCCCGGGCCCACTGGCGGTGCGAAGCCTGATCGACCCGCCGCACGTTCCTTTCTGCGGAACGGCACGGCGGCTGGGGAGCGTGGGCATGCGTTTTGCCTATCGCGTCGGCGATTTCCTGATCGATCGTGTCGTCCTAAAGCCCACGAACGCGTTTCGCCGTTCGTTCGGTCTGCCGCCCGTGCGCCGGCTCATGCGTGACTGGTGGATGTCACCGCAGCGCGTCATCGGCGTTTGGCCGGATTGGTTCGCCCCTCCACAGCCCGACTGGTACGATAAAATTCGCGTGACCGGCTTCGTCTATCACGACACGCCGCACGCCCTGGCCGATACCGGCCAAGCCGAGGCGATCTTTTCCGCCGGGCAGGCCCCCGTGCTCTTTACGCCGGGGACTGCCATGCGCCACGGGCGCGATTTCTTCGCCGCCGCCGCCGAGGCGTGCCGGCTCATCGGTCGCCCGGGGGTTTTGCTGACGCCTTTCGCCGAGCAAATCCCCGACCGACTGCCCGACGGCGTCGTGCATCTCCCGTTTCTTCCTTTTGGCACCTACTTGCCGCGGGCCGGTGCCATCGTGCATCACGGCGGGGTCGGCACGGTCGCCCAGGCGATGTCAGCCGGCATCCCCCAGGTGGTCAGGCCAATGGGCTACGACCAGTTCGACAACGGTCACCGCGTCGAACGTTTGGGCGTGGGCGTATCCATTCGGCGCTCGCGCTTTCGAGCCCGTCGCGTCGCGGAAGTGCTCGACGGTTTGTTATCGTCCCGGCACGTGGCTGAACGCTGTCGAGACTTGGCCTCCCGAATTCAGCCGGGGACCGGGGCACAGCGGGCGTGCGAAGCGATCGAAGGCACGGCGGGAGTTTTGGGAGTTCCAACACAACATGTGGCACCGGTTTTTAACCGGTGAATTCGACGGTCTCTTCACCGGACAGGATGCCCTCGTCGGGGTGGGGGGCTCCGCGAAGACGCCGGACCCATTCCCTGGCATCGTGGATGATGTAAAAGCCCGCCGGCACCACGAACAGCGTGATCAGTGTGGCGAAGGTCAATCCCCAGACAAAGCTCGAAGCAAACGGAGACCAGATTCGGCTCTTGCCACCCAGGCCCAGCGCCAGGGGGGCCAGTCCCAGGCAGGTGGTGATGGTCGTCATGAGGATGGGCTTGACGCGCTGACCGCCGGCGGCCCGCAGCGCGTCGAACACGCCCAGGCCGCTGCGCATTCGTTGATTCGCACAGTCCACCAACAGAATCGAGTCGTTCACCACCACGCCGGACATGCCCACGATGGCGATGAACGTCATGGTGGTGAAGGAATCGCCACCGGCTAGCAATCCGCCGATGACCCCGATGCCTGCAAATGGCACTGCTAGCAGAATGACCAGCGGCTGGGCATAGCTGCGAAACTGTGTCGCCAACAGAAAGTAGATAATGACCAGGGCAATGGCGAACGCTTCGCGCAGGCTGGCGAATGAAGAAAGGGTCTCGGCAAACTGCCCGCCGTAGGTGACGCGGACATTCGGCAAGGCGGACAGTTCTTCCTCGAATTCCCGGCGGAGCTGCTGATGAACCTTCCGAACGGACGTCGTGTTGGTGTCCAACTCCGCGGTGATGGTCACGGCTCGCTTTCCGTTGTAGTGGGGGATGCCCGCGTAGCCCTGCGTCACGCCGATGTCAGCCACCTGATTGAGCTGCAGCACGTATCCCTTGGCACAACGGACGTCCAGGTCCAGCAGGTCCATCACATCGTGCCGGTACCGCGAGTCCAGCATCAGCCGCACGTCGAGATCTTCGCCGGACTCGGTGTCCTTGAACGAGGAGACGATCAGGCCCTCGTTGGCGGTCCGAAGCACCGACGCCAACGTCATGAACGTCAGCCCATGCACCGAACCGCGGTCGTCATCCATGATCAAGTTGATCTGCTGGCGACCGAATTCGAGGTTGTCTCGAATGCCGAATACGCCTTCCATGGCGTGCAGACGGGCCTGGTAGCGCTCCGCCAGTCTGTTGGCAACCTTGAATTCCGGGCAGTCAATGCGAATCGACACCGGCTTGCCGACGGCTGGGCCACTACGCGGCGCCCACACGCGAAACGAGCGCAGCCCGCAGTCCGGGTGGGCGGCCACGTACGCCTCGATGCGCTCCTGTAAATCGATCGCCACGGACGAGGTGTCGGTTCCGCCCCGCTTGTCGTGGGCCAATTGCACGTGAATCTGCGCCAGGTTGTTGCGCAGCTTGACGGCGTTGTCCTCGGTGACCATCAGGCCGAAGCTGGTCAGCAGGCCTGACACCCGGTCGCCCATATCCAGGGCCAGCTCTTCAATGGGCTTGACCACGGCCCCGGTCTGATCCAGCGACGCTTCATCGGCGGTTTGCAGGTCCACCAGACATATCTGAAACTCCGACGGAAACAGCTCCACGTGGATCAGCGGCAACGCGCCCAGGGCGACGAACGCCAGGGCTGCCAGCGGCAGCGGCACGAGATACCGATGGTGCAGGGCCACGTTCAGCGCTTGGCCGTACCAGCGGTGCAGTCGGCCCGCCAGAGCCTTTCCAGCCTGTAATCCGATGCCAGGTTCAGTCACCCGGGGCGTCCGAGCCCGGAAACCGAAATCCAGGTAATGGACCGGCAGAATCAGCAAACACTCGACCAGTGACGCCATCAGCACCACGGTCACCGTCTTGGGAATGATGGAGAAAAACTCGCCGGTCACGCCGGTCATGATGAGCAGGGGCAAAAACGCCGCGACCGTGGTGGCCGACGACGACACCACCGGCCAAAACACCTCCCCAGCCCCCTCGATGATCGAGTCGTACAGACGGGCCCGCCCCTGCCCGGAACCTTCCTGCTGCTGGATGTGCCGGTAGATGTTCTCCAGCACCACGATGGCATCGTCCACGATCATGCCGGCACACAGCACCAAGCCGATCAGGGAGACCGCGTTGATGGTGACGCCCAGGGCGTGCATGCCGATCAAAGCGCAGGCAAAAGAGAACGGAATCCCAATGATGGCCAGGACCGAATTACGCAACCCGACCGCCACCCACAACACGAGAAAAACCAGCGCCACGCCGCCGGCCAGGTTCGTGGTCAGCACGCGCAGTCGGCTGCGAATGATGTCGCTGGTGTCGTCGCAGATATGCAGCTCGACGCCGGCCGGCAGGGCTGCCTCGAACGACGAAACCACCTGGCGGACGCGACGGGCCACCTCCCGCGAGTCGGCCTGGTGCGTCTTGGTGATGCCCAACGGCAGACAGCCGTTCAGGTTATATCGGGCAAAGAACGTCTTGCGGGCGAATCCCGTCTCGATCACGGCCACGTCTCGCAGGTACACGTGGCCCCCGTTGGAGCTCTTCAACACCACGATCGAGCCGAGTTCGTCCGGATTGGTCACCCCGCCCTCCGCCCGGACGCTGATTTCATGCCCGGTCTGCACCAGGGTCCCCGACGGCAGGTTGCGGTTATACTGACGCAGGATGACACCGATATCCTGCATGGTCAGATTGTGCTTGCGAAGCGCCCGGCGGTCGGCCCGGATATGAACTTCGCGATTCCGGATGAGCTTGTCGTCCACCTTGGCCACGCCGGGCAGATCGCGCAAGACCGGCTTGAGGCGGAAGGCCACGTCGTGCAAAACTTCCTCGCCCACCCCACCGGTATCCTCGATGGCCACCCACAATAGAAAGAAAATCTCGCCCACCGATATCTTGGTCACCACGGGCTTCTCTGCGTCTTGGGGCAGATCGACGACCTGTTCCACCGCGGCCCGAAGTTGCCGAAACGCTGCGTCGAGCTCCACGTCGGAAAGGCTCTCGCGAAATTTGACGCGAATCAACGAGGCGTCCGGCTTGGAATCCGAGACGACCCGGGCGATGCCGGGAATGTCCTGAATCTTGTCTTCGATCCGATCGGTGACCATCTTTTCGACGTCCTCGGCCGGTGCCCCCAGCCAAAGTGTCTCGATGGTGGCTTCGTCCAAAGAAACATCGGGGTACACGTCCACCGGCATGTTGCGCACGACGATGCCGCCGGCCACGACCAGCACAACGAACAGAAGATTCATCGGCACCGCATGACGCAGGGCCAGCGCGGTGATTCGCGCTCCGGATGGGCTTGGCGTTGGCTTCATGGGGGTGTGCTAGTCGGTGATACGAACGACGGTTTCGTCGGACAGGTGCCCGATCCCCTTGGTCACCACCCGGTCACCCTCGGCTACACCACGGACCAGTTCGTACCGGCGAGGATCCGCCGGAATCGGCAACACCTCCACCGGGGTTCGTACCGCCCGCAGAACCTGGCCCGACCCGGATTGTTCCTCCGTGGAACGAACCACGTAGCATAAATGCTGACCGTAGCGCCTGATGACCGCTTCACGCGGCACGACCAGCACACTGGATGAATCCGCGCCCGCTCCTCCGTGGGTTCGATGGGTGATGGTCCCCTGCATGAAGAACCCGGGCCGAAGACGGTGGTCCGGGTCCGGCACTTCGATTTCCACTTCGAACTTGTGGCTGGTCGCCAGAGACTTCGGATAAACTCGGCCCACTTTTCCCACGAACCGTTCGCCGGGCAGCGCATCGGTGGACAGGGCCACGGGAAACCCAGCCTCGACCCAGATCACGTCCCGATCCTCAATCTCAGCCACCAGCTTGAAGCGATCGACTTCGATCACCTCGAGCAGCGGCTGACCGGGTTGGGCGAACTCCCCCTGCCGGAAATGTATGCCGGACACCACCCCGTCGATCGGCGATCGGGTGGTGGTTCGCTCCAGCAGCAAGGCTGACTCGCGGACCAGAGCATCGGCCCGCTGTTTGTCTGCTTTGGCTGCCCGATACTGCATCTGAGCGCGGATCCGCTCCATCGAGCTGGAGGTCTGGTCGGGCAAAGACTCGATCCGCCGCCAATTGGCGGCAGCCAGTTCGTATTCGCTCTCGGCACGATCGGCAGCCGCCTGGGCCTGCTCGTGCTCGATGCTGCGAAGGGCGTCGTCGATCTTGAACAACGCCTGCCCGGTCTC
>JBHHVM010000061.1:0-11719 GCA_046754265.1 Phycisphaerae bacterium | reverse complement strand
GCTCGCCTGCTTTGACTTTTCGGCCACTGGAGTGCCACAGGTTGACAGGATAGTCAACGGTCTCGTATTCGTAGGCTTGGCGGCCTGTCTCCCTGGTGAGCATGAACTGAACGCGGGCGTCGAGCCGGTTTATGGCCTGGCGCAGGGCCTGGTGCTGACTCTCTTGGCGCTGGGTGAGTTGCTCGGTGCGTTCGAGTCGCAGGGAGGCGATGGTGGCCCAACCCAGCCCGGCCAGGACGGCGGCGGCGACCAGCAGGTATCCGAACATGGCCAGGCGAGCGCCTTGCTTGGTCCAGGCCATGGCGGGTTACTCCGAAACGGTCGAGCCCGTGATGGCGACATCCGGGCCCAGCATGTAGCCTTTGCCGCGCACGGTGACCAGCCATTCGGCGTCCGTGCCGCCGTCGGCGGATGCCAGCTTGCTGCGCAGGCGGGTGATGTGCATATCGACGGCCCGGGTTTCCAACGTATCGCCGCTGATGCCCCAGACGCAGGAAAGCAGTTCGTCGCGGGAGACGACGCGGCGGGCGTTGGCAGCCAAGTGGACGAGGATAGCGGATTCCATCTCGGAGAGTTTGGCCCGGGTGCCGTCGGCGAATTGGACTTCGCGGCGCTCGAGGTTAATGGTATGGCCTTGGGCGCTGATGGCCTGGACCGGGGCGGGTCGCTCGGCCGACCGGCGCAGCAGGGCTTCGATGCGGGCCATGAGCTCGCGGGCGGAAAAGGGCTTGACCACGTAATCGTCGGCACCTTTTCTCAGGCCGGTGACGCGGTCTTCTTCCGAGCCTCGAGCGGTAAGAATAATGATGGGCAGGGTGGGATGCGTCTGCCGCAGCTCCACGAGAACCTCCAGGCCATCCTTTTTGGGTAGGCGCAGATCGAGCAGAACCAGGTCCACGCCGAGGCGACGGCCCTGGTCGAGGCCCTCCTGGCCGTCCGCGGCTTCGACGGGCTCGTAGCCGGCGACCTCGAGCATGTCCACGATGCCCTGGCGGATGGGGGTTTCGTCTTCGACCACGACGATGCGGCGTCTTTTCACGCGGGTGGTTCCTCGCGGTTGGGGCGGGCGAGGCTAACGCCTTGGACCGTGGATCCGATAGCCTCGCCTGCCGGCCGACTTGGTGTCGTGACCTATCATATCGGCTGGATCGGGGGCGGACGAGGGGTAGACCCTGCCAGGGTAGCCGTTTCCGGCGCAGGGCGGGCCCTTTGCCCTGTGGGAACGGGGCTCTTGTTACCGGTCGGTTACAGGCCCGCATGCAGGAGGGGTGTCGGCTTGAGGCGGGGCAGGCCCCAGGGCAAGTTCCGAAAACACGGGCCTGTTGGACAAGTTTCCACAGGTCGAGTCGTCCGGGTTTGGGGCCCTGGCGTATGATGTCAAGAGCGTACCGGGTTTGAGCGGTGAGGAGTTTGGCCGATGAATGACCTTTGGAAGGCCCGAGTCATCAAGCTGTGGCGGGATTGGATCAAGCCGATCGCGGTGGTGGTGATCGTGTTGGGGACATTTCGGTCGGCGGTGGCGGATTGGAACGACGTGCCCACCGGGTCCATGAAACCGACGATTCTCGAGGGCGACCGCATCTTGGTCAACAAGCTGGCCTATGGGTTGCGGCTGCCGTTTACCGACACCTGGTTGGTGCAATGGGACGGGCCCCAGCGGGGGGACGTGATCGTCTGCTTCTCTCCGGACACGAATGAACGTCTGGTCAAACGGTGCGTGGCTTTGCCCGGTGACACGGTGTGGCTGTCGAACAACGTGTTGTTGATTAACGGAGCCCGGGCCGACTATGAAGAGCTGGACGAGGACGTCATCAACCAGATCGAGGAATCCCAGCGGGGCACGCACCGATTCGCGGCTGAGTCGCTGCTGGGCGAGACGCATCCGGTGATGGTGACGCCGGGGATCGTGGCCAAGCGCAACTTCGGGCCCGTGGTGGTGCCCGAGGGGCATTATTTTGTCATGGGCGACAACCGGGACCGCAGCCGGGATTCGCGGTTTTTCGGGTTCGTCCCGCGGGACAAGATCGTAGGCCGGACGGGCGCAATAGCCCTTTCGTTGAACCCGGACCACCATTACCTGCCCCGGTGGGAGCGGTTCCTGCGGTCGCTGCCGTAGGGAGTTCTATCAAGACATGTGGCACCGGTTTCCAACCGGTGTTGTACGGACCCACAGGTTGAAAACCTGCGCCAATCTCGGAACTTATGATTGATCCTCAACAATCCGGCGATACACGAGTTCGGCCTCCTGGATAAGTTGAGGTTCAAGTTCCGCGACCCGAGTTGGCATATCCATCGAACCATGCTTGACCGTGAGCACATACACGTCATCATCGATCCTATCACACACCAGCCAATGCTTCTCAACGCGGTAAAACAGCAACCGGCCGGAGAACTCTCGCTTGAGACGCAGGAGGTCCGGAGACGATCGAAGAAGCTCAAACGCAGCCTCGAATTTTGCGATATAAACATCAGCAACGCGTCGGCCCCAAACCTGGATCGAATAGGCTTGGATTTCGGCGAAATCCTCGATGGCACGCCGGGTCAGAAACAACCGGGTCATTTCCGCCAGCCCGACTTATCCCGGCGGCGGGATTCCTTGATAAGAGATCGGATGCTGCCTTCATACTCGATGGCCCGTCCCTCGTTGATGTCCTGATACCCCTCGAGAACCGATGCCCGCAGCGACGCAGCGTCTTCACGTTCCTTCCTCTCGCGCAGCACGGCCCGAACAAACTCGCTCGGCGTTGCAAACAGGGTTCCGTCGCCGGAGTTTTTGTCGACGAACGACCGCAACTCGTCGGTCAACGAGAGATTGAGTGATCGGCTCATGGCGGACCTCCTGCCCGGTTGATCGGGCCATGCCCACTCTCTTTCAGGGTAGCATGTGTGGCTATATTTGTCAATTATTGCCACAAATCATTCTCCGGGGAGTTTTGTTTAGGGGGAGGAGGGACACGCACACCTTGATTGACCGGGTGGATGTTGCCTTTCGGAAATCCGACCCGCCGGCTCGTCGGCGATATCTGCTCGGGACCGAATCGCGTTGGCGATCACACCTTCGCAGCGGCTAACAGCACGCGGGCTTTCCTGCCGAACAAGACGCGCACAGCCCACCCCTGCCGAGACAAGGCCTGCGTGCGACCTATCGAATCGCGTACCGGCCAAGACCTCACCCCCTGCATGCCCGGCCCGTGCCCCCAAGAACCCGACAAACCGGGGGATAAAGTGGGGATCCCCGAATACTCTTATTGGCATCGCCGGCACAGCGGAACCTGACTAGAGATCGACAGTTTTCAACACGACCAAGAGCCAGCCGCCAACGGCCTAACTGCGTCGCCAGCCGTCGATTAGGTAGCGGCTGTAGCCGGCAACGGCGCCGACCGTGGATACTATTTGCCAGTAGCTCTAGCCACCGGCTCAGCGCCAAAGGGTGTGGCACACTCCGGACATCGAGGTTCGATTAAACCGAGTAGGTTGTAGCCGCATTTGGCACAATGCCCGGGCGGATGGCGTCTCAAGATCGTGATCAGAATGTAAAGTCCCAAGAGCGCATAACCCGCGGAACTCCACACAGCACCGTTCATGGCTGTCGCCGCCCAGTTGACGCTTCTCCGAGTTGAGGATTCAGTCTCAACAGTCTGTCCGGAAGCATCACGGATAGATCTGGTGCTGTGATGAACACGAAGCCAGAGGAATGGGTAACCGTAGCTTGAGCTGGTAGAAGAATAACTCGGTCCGCATGCAATGGCGCCCAGCTTCGGAGTAAAGCTCGTAGCCGCCATGATAGACATGCCCAAGAGAATGGGTGTTAGCGTAACAAGAGTCGATTTGCGTGACGGGGTATCGCATATTCGCCCAAGATATCTCAATGATGTGCGACCCAATAGCCAAATCCAAGACACAGCTCCAAACACTGCGAACACTTGGGTGGCTGCATTCATCGATTGCATGGCACGTACTCTCACCTCGACTATCTATATGTTACAACGATACAGGGTTGGACGCACAATCCAGGTGGAAGTTCCCAATAATTACGTAAGCCAGATGATTCACCTGCCGTCCACTTAAGGATGCTGGAACCTCACCATGCGTCTCAGAGAGTACAAAGGGTTAGCCTATTCTGGCCATGCCAGCGTCACTCGTGATCTCGGCTCCGTGGATTTCGAGCTTGAGATTGCCTTCTAACCGAACACGAAGTGCTTGGTGCTGTCTGGGAGACTGGATTCCCCCTGGCCACGCGACTCGTGCGGCTGTGAAACTGGGCGCAAGCGGTCGCCGTCCCCGGGGACGGCGTGCGAGGCGCACGCCGCTACAGAATCTCGGACACCGCCGAGACACAAAGCGTTCGTTTTGGCCGGGCACCCTTGATTCACAGGCGAAATAGGTGTGTATCAAAACCATGACGATAAATCCATCCCGAGAAATCCGGGTTGACGGCCAAACCTGCTCCCGGTTTACCCGGCATTGACGATTGGGTATCATCCAACCTGACAAAGGCCTGCCCTGGCGCCGAAAAGGCGGGTCGAACCCAAACGCACCAACAGGAACACGTCGCCGATGGCCAAGGAGTGGATCATCGACTCTCCGTGGGAGCGCTGCACCGAAGCAGCCAACCGCTGGGACCTGCCTCTGCTGGTGGCCCAATTGCTGCACAATCGCGGGTTGGATCTTTCCAGCGACGCCCAAGACTTCCTGGACCCCCGCATGACCGACCTGCACGCCCCGGAGCTGCTGGGCGGGGCTGAGCAGGCAGCCACGCTGTTGGCGGAGGCGGTTGCGAAGGGTCGGCGCATCGTGCTGTACGGCGACTACGACGTCGACGGCATCACCGGGCTGGCCATCCTCTGGAACGTGCTTCGGTCGGCCGACGCCGACGTGGGCTACTACGTGCCGCACCGTCTGGAAGAGGGCTATGGCCTAAACGGTGAAGCGGTCCGCAAGCTCATTGAAGACGGCGCCCAGACGCTGGTGACCGTCGATTGCGGCATCACCGCGGTGCAAGAAGCCAAGTTGGCCGATGAACTCGGCGGGCAGCTCATCATCACCGATCATCACACGCCCTCGCCGCAATGGCCCGAGGCGGCCGCTGTGGTCCACCCGGCCGTCGATCCGCCTTATCCCAATCCCGACCTGTGCGGCGCCGGCGTGGCCTTCAAGCTGGCCTGGGCACTGGCCAAGAAGCTCTCCGAATCACAGAAGGTCGCCCCGCGGTTTCGCGCCGCCCTGTTGGAGGCCCTACCGCTGGCGGCGCTGGGCACCATTGCCGACGTGGTCTCGCTGACCGGCGAAAACCGCATTATTGCCAAGCACGGGTTGGCCCGGTTGCCTAAGACCGAGCACGTGGGCCTGCGGGCCCTGTTGGAATCGGCCGGTCTGACCGGCCAGCGGATCGGCGGATACGAAGTCGGTTTTCGCTTGGCGCCCCGGCTCAATGCCGCAGGCCGTATGGGGCACGCCCGGCTGGCCGTCGAAATGCTGACCCGGGCCAGTGCCGACCGGGCCCGCGAGATCGGCCTGTACCTGGAAGAGCACAACCGCAGTCGCCAGGCCACCGAGCGACGCATCACCAAGCAGGCCTGCGAACTGATCGAATCGGCGGGCCTGGACGGCGATGCCCACCGGGGCATCGTTTTGGCTGCCGAGGGCTGGCACGCCGGCGTGATCGGCATCGTGGCCTCGCGCCTGGTCGACCGCTACCGCCGCCCGACCGTATTGATCGCCCTGAACAACGGCCAGGGCCAGGGGTCGGCCCGTAGCGTGCGTCATTTTCACATGCACCAAGCCCTGACCGCCTGCGCCGACCATCTGATCACCTTCGGGGGTCACGCCATGGCAGCCGGGTTGAAGATCGATTCCCAAAATGTGGGCGCATTTACCGAGGCTTTTATCGAGCAGGCCAACAACACGCTGACCGGGCGCGACTTGCAGCCCACCCTGCGCATCGACGCGGAGGTGGGCATCGATCAGTTGGACCTTAAGACCGTGCAGATGATCGAGGTGTTGGGTCCCTTCGGGCAAGGCAACCCCAAGCCGCGGTTATGCACCGACTGGGTCGAATTGGCCGGCGAGCCTAGAACGGTGGGCAAGACCGGCGATCATCTGACCGCCTCTTTCCGTCAAAACGGCATCTCGCTGCGCAGCATCGCCTTCGGTCAGGCCGATGCAGCCGAGGACCTCAAGCAACACCGCCGGTGCAAAGTCGTCTTCGAGCCGATCATCAACCACTTCAAGGGCCGACCCTCCGTGGAAATGCGGGTGTTGGATTACCGTTTTCCGGAATGATCCGTCCCTCAAGGAATCCGACCGGGCACACGCCAATATCGAAAGGAGCCAACCATGAAAAACCTGAGTTTCGTTCTCATCCTGGCCTCGGCCGTGGTGCTGGCCACGCATTTGAGCAGTCTGGCCACCCGAAGCACCGCCGGCCGGCCTCCGCTTCAGGCCCGCGTGGAGATGCTCGAAAAAGCCGTGGCCCGGCATCGCACAGCCATCGACGGTCTCAAACAGCGAATGGCTGCCTTGGAAGGTGCGAGCAAACCGACCCACACGCACCAAGCCAATCCCGACACGACCGGCTGGGACCTGATCAAGTATGGCCTGAACAAAAAACGCGTCCGGTTCCTGTTGGGCGACCCCGTCAAGATATCCAAACGCGACCAAATCATGGTTTGGCTCTATCCCGACAACAAAGGCGGCAAAGTCGAATTCGACAATGACAAGGTCGTGCGCTGGACCGTACCGCCGAAGAAGAAAAAATACAGGCCCTAGCCGGAGGTGGAGTCCCAATCCGCGGACGGCGTGTTCGCCGGTCGTTTCGGGGGGACCACCGCTCTTGAAAGCCCCAAACCCACGTTGAGCATCATCTCGATCACCAACCTGACCAAGCGCTACGGCCGGCGCGTCGGTGTCAACCACCTGACGCTGCACGTACCGGCAGGCCAGGTGTTTGGATTCCTGGGGCCCAACGGGGCCGGCAAGACCACAACCATCCGCGTCTTGCTCGGCCTGCTGCGACCCTCGATGGGCCGGGCGCAGGTCCTGGGGCTGGATTGCTGGTCGTCCAGTCACCGCATCAAGGCTGACCTGGGTTACCTGCCCGGCGATCTGCGTCTGTATTCCTGGCTCAACCTGCACCGGGCCTTGACCATCGCCAGCCAAGTCCGCCACTGCGACCTGAGCGCCGCCGGCCATCAATTGGCTGAGTTGTTCGACCTCGAGCCCGACCTCCGCGTCCGCAGCATGTCCCGCGGCAACCGTCAAAAGCTGGGCCTTATCCTGGCCCTGGTCCATCGGCCCAAAATTCTGGTGCTTGACGAGCCCACGTCGGGTCTGGATCCCATCATGCAGGAACGGCTCAAGCATCACCTCCGGGGCTTGGCGGCTGAAGGGCATTCAATCTTCTTCTCCAGCCACAGCCTGGCTGAGGTCCAGCACATCTGCGACCGGGTGGCCATTCTTCGTCGGGGCACACTGGTGGCCGATGAATCACTGGAAGCCCTGCGAGCCCGGGCCGGTCGCCAGGTGACCCTCACCTGGGCCGATTGCGCCGGGCCTGCCAAGCCCAGCCCGGACTTTCTGGAAGTGTTTGAAGAAGAGGCCACAACGTGGCACTGCACCTTGACAGGGAAGGTGCCCGACCTGCTTTCTTGGTTGGCCGACAAACCCGTCGCCGACCTGACCCTAGGCCAACCCGATCTCGAAACCCTCTTTAGACGCTATTATGACGATCAGGAGGTCACGCCGTGAACCGCGGCTTGATCACCAAAATCGCTTACGAGGTTTGGCCTCCCACGCTCATCTTTATCTTGGCCATGTTCGCCTTGGAGCTCCTCCTGGCCAACGTTCTGGCCTCCTTCTCGCAAAATCTCATGGACCAAGTCATGCAGGTTCCCTTTGTTCAGAACCTCATCAAAGGCCTTCTGGGCACCGACATGCCCGTCAGCTTCGACCCCCGCAGTTTCAGCGCCTTCGCCTGGGTCCACCCGGCCGTCTTGACCCTGCTCTGGGCCCAGACCATCACCTTTTGCACCCGAACCCCCGCGGCCGAGATCGACCGCGGGACCATCGATTTCCTGCTGGGCTTGCCCGTGTCGCGCTTTCGACTCTTTTGCGCCGAAACCCTGGTCTGGCTGACCTGCGCCGCCGCCATGATCGGCATGGGCTTGTTCGGCTTTTGGATCGGCAACTTCACCATTCCGGTGGATAGCCGGGCCGACTTTTCCCGCATTGTGGTCATCGCCCTCAATTGCCTGTGCCTCTACCTGTCAGTCGGCTCCCTGGCCTTTCTGGCCAGTGCCCTGAGCGAGCGGCGCGGAAAAGCTATCGCCGCCGTCGTCGCCATCGTCTTGGCCTCCTTCCTGCTCAACTTCCTGACCCAATTCTCAGACACGGCCGCCAAATTGGGCTTCCTGAGCTTGATGCACTACCACCGCCCCCTTCAAGTGCTCCATCAATCCGGTTGGCCCGCCGCCGACATGATCGTCCTGCTGACCATCGCCGCCGGCTTCTGGCTGGCCGCTGCCATTGTCTTTACCCGCCGCGATATCCGAACGACTTGACCGGTCCGGTTCAGAAAAAAACAAGGCCATCCGAGCAGGGCTCGAATGGCCTGGGGTTAATGAGCGGGTCGTCGAATGGTCAAGCGCCCCGGGCTACCTGCGAAAGCGACGGTGGCGACCGGTGTTGCGGCGAAGGAACCGGGGACGACGGCTTTGCGAGTCGATCCGCGAGGTCACTGCGCCGCGCGGGCCGGTCCTGCCGCCGACGCTTCCCCCAGCCACAGCCGGGCGACCGTAGCCGCCGGGGTTGGCGAATCCGCCGGCATTGACGCTGCGGGTGCGATCGCCGGTGGCCACCGAGCGCCCGACGCTGCGGGAAACGCTGCCGTCAAGGCCGATGCCCAGGTTGAAGGTGCCGGCCACGGCCGGGCCTCGCGTCGGGGCCACCGCGTAACTGGTCGAGAAGCTCAGTCCGTTCGCATCGAGACCCAGGCTGATGCCCTGGCCGAAGTTGATTCTGCCGCTGCGGGTGTTGGTGCGGGCGAACCCGATTCCACCGCCCTCGTGACCGGCGGTGGCACTGGCAGTTCCAGGACCCCAGCCGTTGCTGCCCGCCGTGGCGGATGTGGTGGCTGGGCCGGCCTGGAGGTTGTTGGTGAAGGTCATCAGCAGGGCGAGTCCTATTGTGGCGGTTGAGGTTTTCATGGCTATTCTCCCGGGCCCGTGGGGGCCGATGGTTTCAAGTTGGCTGTTGTGATCTTGCTTCCGGTGGGTGACACGCCCGGGTGTTGGATCGACTGCCCCGGCGTGTCACCCCTTCGCCAAACGATACAGTCTAGCGCACTTCGACCGCGGTCAGACGAGTCACCGCTCGGCCGCCCCGATAGGCGATGCCCCGGGCACGAACGGTGGCCCGGCTGCGGCGGTATGGGCCGCTGATACTAACGCCCAAGCCATCGGACGTGGCTGAGCCGTGCAACGTGGCGTCACTGATCGCCCGCACGCTGCTGGTGGCTACGCCACCGTAGGTGTCAGCCAATGAATCGCTGGTGCTAAAGGCCCGTCCGCCGAATCGGCCTCGGCTGATGGCAGCACT
This sequence comes from Phycisphaerae bacterium, assembly GCA_046754265.1. GTDB lineage: Bacteria > Planctomycetota > Phycisphaerae > UBA1845 > UBA1845 > OFTM209. The sequence continues at coordinate 2,125 of JBHHVM010000061.1, read as the reverse complement.
GTCGCTCAGGGCGGTGCCGTAGAAGCTGGTGGCCGTCGAGGACGACCGGCTGTCGGCTAGGCCACCGTAAGACCCGCGAGACAGGGCGTCGCTTCGACTGATGGCCACGCCGCCGACGGTGGCTGCCACGCTGTCACTCTCTGCCCAGGCTGACCCGAACCGGGTTCCCCTGGCGATCGCGTTGGAGTTGCTCACCGCCAAGCCCCGATCGGCCAGGGCGATGGCGTTGCTGCGGGCGCCGCCACGGTAAAGCCCGACGGCGTTGGCGTTGGCCCGGGCGGTTCCATAGTTGGTGCCCACAGCCGTGGCGTTGGCGGAACCCCGGCCCACCGACGTGGCCGTCGCCGTGGCCCGGCCCCCGTTGGTCGCGACCGAGGTCGCGGTGGCTTCGGCTGCCATAGAGGAGGCAGCCAGGGTCAAAAAGAATCCGTTGGCAATCAGCAGGGACGTTTTCATCGCTTGGCCTCCGTGAATGAAAAACCGTACTGTCCGGCGGCCGGGCCCGATGCCCGATCGGCTAACGGGCTAGACAGGCTCAGATTGATATAGTTAGCAAGTGTGAACTATTTTGTGTGTCAAATAGTGTAGGACGCGGTGACCCGCTCGGGGACGACGGGGGGAATATCGGACGGCGGTGCCGGCGGACACCTGTTGGGCACTTACAATCGGCCGGTTGGTGTTGGCGCAGTTCTTGAACCGGTAATGTTAAGGAGAGTAGCCATGAAAGCTGCGACCGGGGTTGGCGTACGCGTGCAGGTCGTTGGCGGGGCGTTTCGAGGCAATCATCGGTTGACCCTGTGGCCATGGATCTTGGGGGGGGCTTTGGTGCCCCTATTTGCCCTGATGTCGACCGGCTGTGCATCGGCTGGCGGGGGCGGCGGGGGCGGCGGCAGCACCGCCCCGGACACCGGCGGTGATGACGACAACGTCCCGCCCGGCGTGGACTCAGCCGCCCGGGAGATTGAAGAGGCTGATATCGTCAAGCTCGAGGGCGGATTCTTTTACTTGGCGAACCGGTATCGGGGACTGCGGATCATCGACGCCACCAACATCGAGCAGCCCAGGCTGGCCGGTGGGCTGGACATGACGGGCCGGGGTGTGGAGCTGTTCGTGGATGACGATCGTGCGTTCGTGGTGACCAGCGCGGACTTTTTCTCCTGCGGAGGTGAGCCGGTCTCTTTCGAAGATTCCCAACTGGCCCAAGCGCTGCTGGTACCGGACTACTCCGGCAGCAGAATCACGGTCGCCGACGTGAGCGATCCAGAAGCGCCCTTCGAGATTTCGCACTTTGACATGGACGGTTTCATCACGGCCACCCGGCGGGTGGGCGACATCATCTACGCGGCCGGTAATTTTGACGGCCCGGGCAGCGGATTGCCGGGCGAAGATGGGGCGGACGATGTTTCGACGGACGGGCCCGATGGCGAGTTGCCGCCGCCTTCGTCGACGGGCGACGCCGTGGAGGTGGACGAGTCAGGACAGGCGTTGGCCTCGGCCACGTCGCCGGCGGGCACCTTGGGGGAGTTTCGAGTCGCGGGGGCCCAGGCAGGCGGTTTCGTGCAGGTCAGCGTGGCCGACGGCAACACGCGTGGCGACCTGAGCGGCGTCATCGATGGGGCTGACCTGCCACTGACGGTGTCTGTCACCGGCGATCTGTTGGATGGATCATTTGCCGCGACACTGGTGATCGAGGCTGACAGCGCCTTGCTCGACACGTTCGGCACGTCGCTGGATAACCTGGCCATTTATCACTACGACGAGGCCCTGGGTGTGTGGATCGCCAAGACCAGCAACCTCGTCGGGGCCTCGGACCCCGGTGGGGACCTGGGCGACACCGGGTTTTTCGTGGCTGATGCCGGGGCGGTCTCGGGCATTTGGGCGGTTGTGGATTCGCTGGGGGATTACGTGGTCGGCCGGCGGCTGATGAGCCCGATCGTCGTCAGCGTCGAACAGACCGACGGCGGCACCGTCGTGCTGAACCCCGCCCGGGATACGTATGAATACCTGGATGAGGTGACGGCCAACGCCGACGCGGACCCGGGGTTTCGTTTTGCCGGTTGGGGCGAACTTCCGCCGGCTGCGACGGTCGGACCCGACGACACCGTGGAGCTGTTGCTGCTGGATA
>JBHHVM010000060.1:0-11770 GCA_046754265.1 Phycisphaerae bacterium | reverse complement strand
GCAAAAAATCTCTGATCTTATCCGCAATGATCATCCTGCTGCTCGCGGCCATCGGGCTGGCGCTGCTGATCGACCACCCGCTGCTGGAGATGCTCCAATCGCTCGTTTATCTGTATCCCCTCATCTGCATCTGCGTGGGGACCGGCCTGTGGGTCATGCTGCAACGGGTCAAACACCCAGCCCTGGCCATCGCCCTGATCGGCGGGGTCCTGCTGCTCCCGGGCCAACACGCCGTGCGGGCCGAAATGATCGGACCAGCCACGCCCCAGCACCTGCGCCCCATTCTCCAATACATCGCCGCCAACAAGCAATCCACCGACGCGGTCTTCGTCTGGCACGAAGCCGTCGATGCGTTTCGATTCTATTGGCACGATCGTACCGGGCCGGTCTACCTCCAACCGCCCGAGGACCCCTCCGTCAAAGTGCAGTTTCGTCGCGGCGATTTTCTCAAGCAGATCGATGCCGCCGTCGCCCGGCAAGGCCGGGTCTGGCTCGTCTTCACCCACGGCTGGGACGACGACAAGATGTCCTACCTGACCCGCCTGCAAAAGTACGCCACCGAATTCGAGGTCTACACCCTCTCCCACGAACACACCGTCGGCGACGCCTCAGCCCGTCTGCTCCGCGACGCCACCCACGAACACCTCTGAATCACTGTCTCCCAGATTGCACCCCTCACCGGGGCTCCCGGGCCAATCCAACAAGCAAATTGCGTTGCTTCGTCTCACCTCTAACCGGTACACTGGTTCAGGGCCTCGCACCGGGATCGGGCCCAACTAGACCGCCATAGCGGAAGGGATTCGAATCGGAAGGCGATCCATGACCACGCCAAACAATCGAACGGGAACGCGCACGGTGTCCGTGCGATGGACTCTCAGCCTGGTGCTTTCCGCGCTACTCGCGCAAACCGCGCAGGCCCAAGTCGGCAACGGGCTCATCGCATTCACCCAATCCGTAGGTACCGGGCCGCAGATCTTCACCATTGCGCCGGACGGTACCAATCAGCGCCAACTGACCTTTGACGGGTCCAACAATTTCCCCGCCTTCTCGAGGGACGGCACCAGAATCGCATTCTCGTCGACCCGCTCCGGAAGCGCCGAAATCTGGATCATGGACACTGACGGCTCGAACCAGACACAGATCACATTCGGTACACCGGGTGGAAACTTCATTCCCGAGTGGTCGCCCGACGGCACGTCGATCGCCTATGCGTCGCAATTGGACAGCGTCGGACATCCGGAAGTGTGGGTCATGAACGCCGACGGCACCAACCAGACCCGCCTCACCTTTACGCCACCCAATCCCAACGGCCCGACCTGGAGCGTGCATCCGAGTTGGTCGCCCGACGGACAAAAACTCGTCTACGCCTCAACCGCAACCGGCAACACCCAGATCTGGAGGATGGACGCCGACGGTGCCAACCCAGTGCAGATAACCAACGGCAACGGCCCGCAATTCCCCGACAGCAATGCCTCCGAGTGGTCACGCGACGGCAGCGCCGTGGCATTCTGGTCGGGGTTCGAGACTCAATTCGGTGAGGTCTGGATCATGAGCCCCGACGGCAGCATCAAGCAGCAACTGACCCAGACCACCGACCCATTCAACAGCGACAACCCGGTCTGGTCGCCCGACGGGTCCAAGATCCTCTTCGACACCAACCGGGCCGGGCCCGTCGAGCTTTGGATCATGGATGCAGACGGCGCCAACCCCACACCACTCGTCGCCACCGCCGGCGGGCCGGCCTCGTGGCAGCCCGTCCTCCAACCCGTCCCCACGATTTCCCAATGGGCCCTGCTCCTGATGGCCCTGCTGCTGCTGGTTGCCGGCTCAGCCGTGCTCCGCAGGCGCGCCACCCGGCCAATCATCAAGATCGCTTCTGCGGCCTAGGTTGCACGATGCCACCAACGTCCCTTCTCTTCGCACCTTGCGAAGATACTTGGCCGGTCGTCGCTAGATCACGCTGAAAAGGTTAGGGATGGGACGGTTGTGACGCGTCGTCAGCTGCGGTACTCGATCGACTCCTGAACCGGCGGGCCCGGTTCAGGAACACTCGCTAGCTTCGGTTCCCCCTGCACTCACCAGCAGCATCGGCTCGAGCGCCTCGCGCAGTTGCTGAAGGTCATCCAGGAAGCGGTTCCGTTTTTCCTCGACGAAGCGTTCGGCCAGCCCACGGTAGTATTCGATGCCTTCCAGCAGGTTCTCCTTGAACTCGCGGAAGTACGCCGGCGTGCTGTCCAGAAGCCCCACCGAAGCCTGCTTGATCTCGTCGCGGAGATAATCCACGTAAATCTTCAGCTCCCTGATGAACATGTGCGGGCGATCGGGGTTGGCCAGAAGCGACACCCGCCCATAAATGTGGCTCACCATCTCTTGCAGGGTGGCCACCTTCGAGAAGTTCGCGATGTTAGGGCCGCAGCAGACCGCGGTGGTGGCCTGAGGGTCGATGCCGTGGTCGATCGTGGCCCCGCCGGCCAGGTCGTGGCAAATACACGACTTGGCGACGACGTGTTCCTCGACCACGGGCAACTGCTCAGCCGAGAGGTTTTCCTCCGCCAGGTGGGCCAGCTTGCGGCGCTGGTACACCCGGGAGGCATGACAGATGGGGATATCAGTGAACTCGGTGTTGGATACCAGGAACCCCTTGGGGCACGCACTACCCGGCTTGCCCCCCTGGATCCGTTGGCGGCGGGCCTCCTCGCTGGCCGAGTCGCGCAGGGTCCAAAAGGGAATGCCCAACGGAGAGGCGTCGCTCAGGTACACGTCGCGGTCCGAGGACGACAGGAGTTTCTGCAGATGAGCTTCATCCACATTGGTGACTTCGGGGACCAGCAGGAACGGAGTGGCCCACCCGGTGCCGTCGATGCGATAGTACGTCAGCAGGAAGCGGTCCTCCTCTGCGGTGCCGATTCCTCCCTGAGCGGTAATCCGCACCTCCGGGGGCGACTCCAATGCCGGTCTACCACCAGCCTCCAGGGCCGCGGCGTAGATGGGGTAGAGCTTCTCGCGCAGTTGGGCCTTGCGCTGCCTGAATTCTTCGAGGATCGGCCCCATCAGCAGCCCCTTGGTGGCAAAGGCGTGACCCCCGCAGTTGAGGCCCGATTCGATCCGATACTCCGAAACCCACAACCCCCGCTTGGCCAGAAACTTGCCTTGGACCATCGCCGAGCGGTAGTCGCTTACTTTGAGGACGACTTTCTTCTTGAAGTTGCCCGCCTCGTCGCAAAAGAAATCGTCGAACTGTGCGATGTAACTGTACAAACGTGCATTCATCCCCGCCGAAAACACGATGGCCGAGTTCAACGAGCTCTTGGCATACCCACGCAGGGCCGCCATGGCGTCGCAGAACTCCGGAGGGAGCGGCTGGCCGGCGCGGTACCGGGCGCGGTCCAGCTTGGTCATGATATTCACATCGATGCTGCCTGGCACCGCCAAGCGGCGGAGTCGAAGTTGCTCGCGGGCTTTCTCAGCCGGGTCGGTCAGCGATAGCATCGCGTCGTACGTTTGCTTTAGCGGACCTTCCGGAAGCATCTCGTAATACCGGGTGATCTCGCTGGCAGCCTCAAAAGGCGAGGCCTGCAACGCCTCGACTTGTCGCTGGATCAGACGCTGCAACAGATCCAGATAGGCCGTGATGCGCCGGGCACGGCTATCCTCGTCCTTGTCCCCGATGGCCTCGTAAGGCTCTTGGGCCCGCTCGCTGTGAAACCTACGCATCTGCTCGATGAGGACGTCGTCCACCAGCGAAATGACCGAGGAGATACCATATTTTGCGACCCGCAGCGGCGCGTCGATGCTGAACCCCGTACCCATCACCGGGATGTGAAAAGTATGCATGTTTCCGTCGAATCTATCTGCCGTCATCTGCATTGCTCCACGCACGTGCGGGTTCCCCGTTCGCGTGCCCGGGCGTTATCCGGCACTGACCGCATTCACTCCCTGCTGGTTGCACCGGATTCCCGGGCGGTTCCAATCGGAGTGAGCCCGCCTGCCAAGTCCCATTCTATTCGTTTGCCGCCCGCGGTCCAGCAGGCCCCTTCTTGGTCCCCCTGCCAGAGCCCCGGATTGTGGTTCTTGGACCGAATCAGTTGGCCCCTCGACGCAGGGCGGATAATGCCTCACTGCCGCATGCGCCCTCACCAGGCGTCCGGCGCGGGCCGAGGCCTGCCTGCCAATCAGGCCGCCGGGCCGGCTTTCAATGCACCGGGGGAGACCGCCCATCCGGAACTTGTCCGACCTTGGACCCCACCGGTGGGCAAGACGGCCGCCCAAGCCCCGGGTTTGCTTATTCGGCGATTCGCGGTACACTCCTGCCGGTTGGTTCGTCGGACGAGGCGAGTTCCGGATTCTGGCTACCTGGGTCTGGATTGCACTGCCGAGATCGGCTTCCTGACTTCGGGGCCGAAGCAGCGGCCACATTCGCCACGACCCGGGCAGTAATCCAACGGGTCGAGTATGCCATCGACGGGAGATTGCCATGGGCAAGAAACTGTATGTCGGGAACCTCAGCTACGAGTGCAGCAGCTCAGACTTGGAGGCGCTGCTGGCGGCGCACGGAACCGTCGTAAGCGCGGAAGTCATCAGTGACCGCAACACCGGGCAGAGCAAGGGGTTCGGATTCGTGGAGATGGACTCCGCGACCGAGGCCGACGCAGCCATCGAGGCCCTGAACGGCCAGGAGCACGGCGGCCGAACGCTGACGGTCAACGAAGCCAAGCCCCGGGCACCGCGCGGCGGGGGCGGCCACGGCGGGGGTGGCCGGGGACGCCGAGACCGATACTAGCGCCTCGTCACGACTCAATCAGCAGGTCATCCGAGGGTGCCATGGCCACGCTTGCCTGGCCATGATTGACCATCTCATCGGCACAGGCTCACTCAAGCGCCCGGTCGATCATTCGACCCGCGATTTTCAGTTCCCGCGGAGTCACCCGTCCACGTGGAGGGTCGCAAGACTTGTGACAACAGGCACCAGAGGGCCTCGCCGCTGTATCCTCAAGGCACGCTCGCGTTCTCGACCACGTCGAAGTTGGCCACCCCGAACGTAGCCGTCGCGGGATCCGCTTCCCACCAGGCGCCGGACGCGACGGGAATCGTTTCCAGATCGTCGTTGAGTTTGTCCAGCACGATGTGCCATTTCGTCTTGCCGCCCGGCAGGGCGGTCCCGGCCGGTTGTCCGATCAGTTCATTCACGCCGTCGTCGGGGAGGTCGAGGTTGCCGGTGTGGATGTCCTCGGCGTAGAACGTAAAACCCTCGGCGTTGTCGACGATATACAGGCCGTAATCGCGCAGGGCAGTGAGGTACATGCGCGTGATCGGTGCCAGCGTGGACTCGTCAATCGTCTGACCCTCTTCGTTCACGATCGAATTCCGCAGCCGCAGCCGTTGCCCAGAGGCCAGCGCAAGCGGGTTGGTGTTGTACCACTCCGTCTCCGTTGTCGATGTGGGGTAGAAGTAATCAGACCTCGTCGGTGACGTGGGATCGGTGGCGAGGTTGCGATTGCGCGGGATAGCGCAGGCCAGGGCGTGCTCGATGGCCCCAGAAGCCACATCTTCGGGAAGTAGCAAACCCGCCAGGAGCGGTGTTCCAGCCGCCCGGGCGCTGGACACATCGTCGGGGTTTGTTCCCGGGCCGGTCATATCAAAGAAATCCGCCGCCCCGGCAGCGATGACGCTGGTGCCGACTTGCCCGCCGCCGAGGCTATTTCCTTCGGCGTCCACGGCAGTCGTCGCGGTCCAGAAGTCGTACTCCATCAGGTTGCCCAGATCCAGGAGCACCAGGTGTCCGTCGGCTTGCCCTTGCAGGCCAACGGGGCCGGCTGGACGAATATCGCCTGCGGGCGCCGGAGTCGAGACGGGGCCGCCCAGGCCCGCTTCGGGCCCGTCTCCAAAGTCAACCGGCCACTTGCTGTTGGGATACTCGGGCACGCCGTCGTAGTCCTCCAGTCGCACCGACTGGACACCATTACCCGCGGCGAAAACCGGAATGGTGAAGGCGTCTATGTTGACGCCCATGAACGGGTATCTGAAGTCGCCTTCGAATGGCGGGTGCAGCGACGTGTTGTCTCCGAGCAACACCCGGTAAAAGACGAGCATCTGGTCGGCGCTTTCGGGGAGCACGTCGGCGTTGTCCGCCCTCTGCCGCCACGCACTATCACTCGAAAAGAGCGGAATAGGAATGCTAAAATCCCGCAGGATCGGCTCGCCGCCGGTCAAGTCGTCGGTGTCTTCGCCGCTGCCGCCGCCGCCGTCAGTATCGCCCGAGTCGCCCTCGCCTGGACCCTCACCGTTTCCTTCGCTGTCGCCCTGCGCAAAAAATGCCGCCAGGTTCTCGTAATCTTGCCGAGTAAACTGCTCAAAGGTTCCGCCGGGGTGCGCTTCCCAGGTCAGCATGTCTTCGATGCCCTGAGCCTGCTCTGGGTCGCTCCCGCCCAGGTCCGAGGCGCCCGCGAAGGTCGCGTTGCCCATCCCGGGATCACCGTGGCAACCACCACAGCCGTTGGCCTGGAAAAGGGTCTTTCCCGCTGCCGCATCGCCTCCGCTACTGGTTGCCGTCTCTCCGCCCCCGCCTCCTCCTCCTCCGCTCGTAGCGCAGCCAGTGGTCAAGAGCAGCGCAGGCAACAACATACCCAACACCGTTGCTTTTGCTGACATCGAGTTGTCCTCCACCCTGATTTGCACAGGTGATCCGAGACTCTCCCCCGGCCGGACTCTCGATCATCATCCTATCGCACCACGCTGCTCGATCCAAGCCGAAATGTCCCTTGATCACACGCCAAGCCGCTATCATACGCAGGCGGGCCGTCTATCTGGGCGTTGCGACGTGCCCTCATATTCCGTATGGCAGCCCGCCGGTCTACTCCGCGGTGAGCTTCCACGCCCGTAGCACCTCAGCCACGCTCCAGGCTTGAGCCGGACACCCCCGAGGCCCGTGGGGCCAGTCGCCGTCGAAGATTTCGCTGACACTGTTCAGGCCGGCATGGTCGAGGTGCTCGATCAACGGCCCAAGCAGACGGCGGGCGAAACGTTTGGCACCTCGGCCCGTTCCGTGGACCCTTAAAAACGCCTCGACATACGGGCCGATCAGCCACGCCCAGACCGTCCCGTTGTGATAGGCCCGGTCGCGCTCGAACGGCCCACCGCCGTATCGCCCCACGTAGCGAAAATGATCCGGGCACAAACTTCGCAACCCGTAGGGCGTTAGCAGGTGCTCGCCAACTGACTCCAGAACCTTACGCTTCGTCGCCGCGTCCAGCGGCGAATGGGCCAGGCTAACAGCCAATATCTGGTTGGGGCGAATCGCCGCGTCAGGCCCGTCGTTGCCAATGCAGTCGTACAGGCAATCGGCCCGCGGGTTCCAAAACGTCGAGCCAAAGTGCCGGTCGATTCGCTCCATCAACCGGCTGCACCGTTCGGCCAATGCCCGGTCTGCCTTAGTGAAATGTTGTTTCACCAAGCACAGGCTGTGGTACCAAAGGGCGTTGACCTCGACCGGCCACCCGTTACGCGGGGTGAAGACCTCGTCGCCGCACTTGGCGTCCATCCACGTGATCTGGGTCTGCAGGTTGCCGCACCTGAGCAGGCCGTTATCGGTAACCTTGATGTCAAAGTCAGTCCCTTCACAGAAGGCCTCCACGATGTTTCGGCAAGGCTCCGCCAAGAGGTCGGGCCACGCTTGCCGATCACCGGAATACCGCAGATAGGCGTCGGCCGCATGGATGAACCACAGCGAGGCGTCGACGCTATTGTAATCACAATCCCGGCCATAGTCGTCGAATCGATTGGGGATCAACCCGTCCCGCTGAGCGCCGGCAAACGTGGCCAACACTTGACGGGCCTCATCGTACCGTCCCGGAATCAGCAACAGGCCTTCCAAGGCAATAAAACTATCCCTGCCCCAATCGCCGAACCAGGGGTAGCCGGCCAAGATGGTGGTCGAGCCTTGGGCGTGCCCGGTGAGCGCCCGCCGGACCACAAACTGATCGGCCCCGGCCAGCAGGCGATCTTGAACCGCGTCGCCACTGGAGGCGGGCTCGTCGTGGAAGGTCCGCTGTTCCGCCAAGTCGTATCGCTCGCGGGCGGCTGCGATCGTTTCGACAAACGCCACACCAACCAGGCTACATTCAACAGGGCCCGTACCGGCTGCTTCAAACGACCCGGCATGCACCAGGTCTTCGCGCTCGGTGAATCCGCGCTGTTGCTCGATACGATACACGAACTGCTTCCACCACACCGGGCCCAGCCTCCAGCGGACGTCGGGTCCGGTTCCAATGACAGCTAATGTCACGTCCGCATCGTCGCCCAGGCCGAACCACACGGCGTCGCCCTGAGACGTGGTCTTCCACGGCCAATCCTCGCCGGCCCGGCGCAGACCGTGGAAATCGCGCAGGGCAATCAGCGGCGACACCCGTAACCCGACCGGGCGATGCCCACGGGGCGAGATTCGATAGGTTACTTTCACCGTCCCGCCCGACGAGAACAGCGTGATACGCTTGCTGGCCTCAAACAACGGGTGAGAATACGTGAATTGCACCCAGGGGTCCGGGCCGTGAATGTGCGTCGAAAAATCCGTCAGCAGGCGATGGCCCTGCGGGTGAATGGCGTTATCGAACTCGTAGGTGGACAGCTCAACCGTTTCCCCGCCGACGATGACCTGGTCCAGCGTGCCCGCCCAAAGACAGAAGCGTTCCAGCGGAGGGCGTCGGGACCCGACCAACAGGCCATGATATCGACGGGTGGGGCAGCCTATCACGCTTCCAGAAGCAAAGCCGCCCTGCCCATCCGTGATCAGCCATTCGCGGCTCAAAACCTCGTCCACAGAGCCCGACAGCTCCGGACAGCGTGCCAGTGGACAAGCGGCAGGGGGCATGGGCAAATCACCTTCGCAAGCCGAACGAGCGAACCCCCGACGCCGGGGGTACGGGACGAGGCATTGTACCCACAGGGGCGCCACAATCGAGCCCCGTCAAGCATAGCGCAGCCATTGGCTGCAACCGATGGCAGGACGCGCCCTAATCGGTAGCGTCCTGGGCACGAAGGCGCGGTGGGTGGCACGGTCAAGCGCAGCTTGGCCGTGGATGTCGCCCTCCGCCACGGCCTGGCTGCGCCAGACCGTGCCACCGGTCGTATGGATACCAGCCTGGAAGAATCCTTGCGGGCTGCGAAGGAATCGACCGTTTGTAGTACAGGGCGACAGACGATGGGGGCTCGCCGAGTGCCCGTCCAGCGGCTATAAGATCGAGACAGCATTGGAGGAACGTTCCGTGTCTTATCCCGATTTGCAGTCATTCATCAAAGACCTCGAAGCCCGCGGCCAACTCAAGCGCGTCACAGCCCAGGTGGATCCGGTTCTGGAGATTACCGAGATCGCCGACCGAGTCAGCCAATTACCCGCCGCCGGCCAAGCACCCGCCCCAGCCACCGACCCGGTGCATGGCCAACGCGGAGGCTGCGCCTTGCTGTTTGAGAACGTCAAGGGCAGTCGCGTGCCCTGCGCCATCAACTTGTTCGGCAGCTACGAGCGGATGCGCCTGGCCCTGGGCACCGACGATTTTGAGCAGTTGGCCCGGCGCGTGCAGCAGTTGGTCAAGCCGGAAATCCCGGCCACCCTGATCGAAAAGGTCAAGAAGCTGCCCGAGCTGGCCAAGATGGCCGGGTTCGGGCCCAAGACCGTGCGATCGGGCATCTGCCAACAGGTGATTCGAACCGACGATCTGGACCTGCTGGAGCTACCCATCATCCAATGTTGGCCCGACGATGCCGGGCGGTACATCACCTTCGGCGGCATGTACACCCGTTGTCCCGAGACCGGCACGCGCAACGTGGGCATGTACCGGGCCCAGGTGCTGGATGCCAAAACGACCGTCATGCACTGGCACATGCACCACGACGGGGCCCGGCACCACCGGCGCTACGCCGCCAAAGGCGAACCCATGCCCCTGGCCATCGTCTTCGGCGGAGAGCCCGTCCTGCCTTACGCAGCCACCTGCCCGCTGCCACCGGATGTCAGCGAGCTGCTCTTCGCCGGTTTCCTCAACGACAAGGGCATCGAGCTGGTCAAATGCAAGACCATCGACCTGGAAGTGCCCGCCAACGCCGAAATCGTCATCGAAGGGCTGGTCCATCCCACCGAAAAGGTGACCGAGGGGCCGTTCGGCGACCACACCGGATATTATTCGTTGGCCGACCAGTATCCGCGCTATGACGTCACCGCCATCACCCATCGCAAAGATCCCATCTACCCCACCACCATCGTGGGCCAGCCGCCCCAGGAGGACTATTACCTGGGCAAAGCCACCGAACGCCTCTTCTTGCCGCTGCTGAAGGTGTTGATCCCCGATGTCATCGACTATTCACTCCCCATGTTCGGAGCCTTTCACAACTGCGTGTTCGTCAAGATCAAAAAAGAATACCCCATGCAGGCCCGCAAGGTCATGCACTCCATCTGGGGGGCGGGCCAGATGATGTTCACCAAGCTGATTATCGTGGTGGATGAAAACGTCGATGTGCATAACGAGCAGGATGTCCTGTTCCGCGTCGGGGCCAACTGGGACCCCCAGCGCGACACCGAAATCGTCAACGGCCCCATCGACATCCTGGATCACGCCTCGCCCTACTACGGCACAGGCGGAAAAATGGGCATCGACGCCACCAAAAAAATCCCCGGCGAAGGAGTGGTCCGCCAATGGCCCGACGAAATGATCATGTCCGAATCAATAAAAAAGTTAGTCGAAAGCCGGTGGAGCGAATACAGATTGTAGACCGGGGGACGGCTTGTGGCAGTGACTAGACCCAAACCCGCCTTCGATCACTGCGCCGACGACTACAGCCAATACAGACCCACCTATCCCGACGGCGTTTTGGACCTAATCGCCGAGCGGGCGGGTCCGCCTGCCGGTCGTTGGGCAGCCGACGTGGGGGCTGGGACGGGAATCTTTACCCGCCTCCTGGCACGCGGCGGCTGGCGAGTGCTGGCCGTCGAACCGAGCCTGTCCATGTTGGGCCGGTTCGAGTCGCCCGGCGATGACCGCCAAAGTCACCCGCCCATCGAGCGCCTATGCGCGTCGGCCGAGGCCACCGCGCTGAAACCCGCATCCATCAGCCTGGTCACCGCCGCCCAGGCATTCCACTGGTTCAACCCGCCATACGCCCTGGCCGAGTTCGCCCGCATCCTCGAACCCGGCGGCCTACTGATGTTACTATGGAACAACCGAGACGACACCACCTCACCCTTCGCCCGCGACTACGAGACGCTCATCGCCCAATACAATCCCGCCTATCAACACGAATACCGCCGCCAGGACTGGCCCGCCAAAATCGCCAAACAGGGCGACTTCGAGCCCGCTCGACCAGCCGGCTTCGCCCACACCTGGCAACTGACCGCCGACGCCTTCATCGGTTTCACCCGAAGCACCTCCTACATTCGCAACGTGCTGTCAGCCGAGCAGCGCCCCCGGTTTGAGAACGACGTGCGCAGCCTGATCCAACGCCACTTTGGCGACGGCCTGTGCGAAATCCCCATGAACACCCAACTGTGGACCGCCAGGCGGCGCTAGAACTTTTCCCGGAATCGAGCGAGCCGCGAACTTCAGTTCGCGCGGACGCTCATACCTAAGAACCCGCCCGCACCAATAATTGTAGAATTTGTCGAACGCAGTGCCATAACTCGGCATCAAGGCCCCGCCCCCAGCGCCTGCCAGGCCAACGTCTTGAAATTAAATAGCACGTGCAGCGCGATCGGCCCGGTCAGCGAACCGCTCCGTTCATAGAACGCCCC
>JBHHVM010000059.1:0-11860 GCA_046754265.1 Phycisphaerae bacterium | reverse complement strand
ATGGAATCCCGCGGCGGCAGGGCCGGAAACTTTCTGAGTGTGGATGTAAACGTGACTTCGACCCAACCCCAGTCGCCGTCGGTCACCACCTGGCCGAACTCAAACGTGGACACCGCCAGAGGGTGCGAAGCCGCCACCCTGGCCGTGAACTCCGCGCGGGTTTCAGCCTCGCGTAGCTCAGGGATCTGAAAGTCATACAGAGCTGCCCAAGCCTGCTCGACCTGGGCCTGCCAGAAGGCCGTTGCCCGTCGCATTAGCGAGGGCGCAGCGAGGTCCGAATCCTGCCCGGATGTTTGGGGTTCGGCTGCCGGGCTTATCGGCCTGGGCGAGCAGGAGACCAGCATGGCCACCGCGCCTAGAGTCACCCATCGATGTGCTGCGCGCATAGCCCCCGCTAGAGAATGTCGATTAGAGTTGCCTGGCAAGAGAATCCTGAGTCTGGACACTCCCCGTGGTCCCCATGTGGGATGCCACCCCCTCTACAAACAGCCAAGGTGACCGCGTCCTCGTCGCCAGCGCCTAGGCTCAACACTGCCGAGAGCCTCAGCAGATCGGAGTCAGGCTCAGACGCGCTCTACCTACGCCCTCCACCCAATTCCTCGGACAGCGAACCGACCCCTTTGGACGGCGGGCTGGAGGATTGCGGGGGAGATGCTTGGGCTGCGGCGCGAACGATGTCGTACCTGATCGTGGCGGACTCCTGCCCCAACCCGACCAGCGTGGACCCGGCCGCCGCCGCGTCGCTCGATGCCAAACCGCCGATGGAATAAAGCTTGCCCGCCACGCCGAGCAACGGGGCAAACGTGCTGCAACCGGCGCCTCCCCCTTGGCCCTGCGGATCGACGCAGTCGGGGCTTTCGTCGCACAACGTGCTGGCGATTCCGTCGATGCGGGCCTTGCCCACATCCGTCTGCAGGTTCTGGACCAAGGCGTTGTTGGGCACGTCGAAACTGCTGACCAGCCTTTGATCCCAACACGTCAAGCAATACTCCGTGCCGGAAAGCCGACGCTCATTCTGATTCCAGATGTCGTATTTTGCCTTGGTGGTTATCGGGCCGAAGCCGTCCTGACGAAGGTCATTGGGCACGATCAGCAGGCTGATGTCCAGGTCGTCAACCGTCAGAGGACTGATCCCGGTGTCGAACCTGGCCCCGACCGCCTGGAATTGCAGCAGCAGCCGATCGTAGGGGGAATCATACTCGAAGCCGTCCAGGCGAAGCTCGCCGGGGAACCCGTCCGTCTGGGCGCGATCGGTGCGGTTGATGGCCCGAAAGGCATACGCGGGATATTCCCAGGTGACTGCGCTGTCGTAATCGACCACGGTGGCGCTGCCGGACAGGTGGTTCCAACTGATCTCCTCCCCCAGCACGTTGACCGCCCAAGCCAGGAAGTATCCTCTGAGCACTCGCCCGCGAGGGATAGAGTCCTCCAGATTGGGCCTGCCCAGGGGACCGGCATCGTCGAGCACCGAGAACGGCTGACAACCCGCCTGTAGACCGGTCGCCGCCGACCAGTACGTAGGCTGATCCGGCGTCAAGGGCAACTGGCAATCCGCCCAGTTCCACCCGGGATGGGCCCGCTCGAGAAACGTTTCGGGCAAGGGATCGTCACCATTGACCATATAGATCTGTACATAAACATCCTCGGCTGTGTCGTTGGTGATACTCAGTATGGTGTCAAACTTTACCCGCCCAAGCCGGTCCCACTTGACTTCAACGGCGGGAAAAATGAGCAGGCTTCCTTCGGCGCTCGCATTGGCGACGCTAGGCCCACCCCCCGGCGCTTGACCGTTGGCCATCCCGGCCGAACCCAAAACGAGCACCATCCCCCAAATGATTCGGTACATCTTTTCGCCTCCTCTTTCATGTCAGCCCGACAGGCGTAGCGGATTCTGAAGTGTCAGATACGCGGTCGCAAACGGAAAAGCGGCAGCGCCACGCGCTACCCTGCCTCGATGGCGAGTATAATGCCACCGCAATTGATATACAAGACCCGGTAGACGGTTTTCGACATCCCGGCACCAATGCTGGACCGGTGAAATCCCGCACCGGTTCGCTATCGAGGCGCCCAAAACCCGCAAACAGCCCAGCCGCACCCCAATGCCATTGCCGGCCGATTCGGGCCGCCAAGTCCGCCGCTCGCCTTGAAGAAGATCGGCCAACCTGTTATCATCCGGGTTGTGGCTGGTTTATGCGAGTCAGGGTAGCACGATAGATTTCGGTCTTTTGGGGTCTTTGCGTCACATCAGCGGTCTCGGGCCTGGCCCATCTGTTTTTCGGGGGCGCGTTCTCGGGTATGCATGGTGGTCGGCGTCGAAGGCCGCTCGGAGTGTGGACAGATGCGACTGGCCTTCCTAGTCCCCAATGTTTTTTTCGCGCTGATCCCAACGGCAACGGCTTCGGCGGATCATCGGCCTGGGATCACCCAGACCGGCAGCCTGTTGGCCTTCCCTGCCGTCGAGGTGAAATGGAACCGGGACGGCCAAGCCGTTCAGGACACCATCATCAGCTTGGTCAACGACGTCGACGAACCCGTCAACCTTCGGGTATGCTACGTCAACGGCGATGGGCCGATTCCCGGGGGTGGTGACTGCGATGCAGCCAACCCGAACTGCGACCCAGCCACGATCGAACCTCCGCATCCCGGATGGAACCACGTCTGCTTCGACTTGTACTTATCCAACCATCAGCCAGTCTATTTCTCGGCGCTGACCGGTTCCCCGGCCGCCACGCGTACCCCTTTCAATAGCTTGGACCCCTCCGGACGGCTCGACCCTGAGATCCCCGACGGTTCACGGCGGGTCCGCGGTTTCATCTTGGTTTGGGCGGTCAACACCGATGGTCACGAGATTTCGTGGAACCATCTGAGCGGCAAAGCCACCACGATCCATTACGGGGACGGAAGCGTCTGGGAGTATTCAGCCTACGCGTTCGCCGCCCTGCAGGGCGACAACGGCTCGCCCACGGACTCCAACCCCGGATTGATGCTGCTCAACGGCATTGAATACGAAGCGCCTTTTGATCGGCTCATCTTTAACTTCTTTGCCACCGGTCAGGCCTCACCGTCGGACACAACCCGGTCCCTGAACATCGACACCGACTTAACCCTTATGCCGCTGGAGCAGGATCTGCGCGAGGAAAGTTTCGGCCCGGTGACCTCCGCGGCGGTCCTGGATGTTTGGAACCTCAATGAAACGCGCTTCGGTCCCACCGAGGAATTGGTCACCTGCTGGTTTCAACGACCCTTGAGCCTTTTGGATCCAGCCTCGCACATTTTCCTGGGATCCGTGCTGCAGACGGACAATGGAAAGGCCCGCATCGAGGGCGCCGCCAAACTGGACTGCCCCGATGGGCTTGTGGTCCCGTCCGCCCTGCTCGGCGTGGCGGCCCGCTCGGTACGCTTCCAACTCCTCAAAAAGGACGTGAGTGCGGTATCCTTGATCGGCGAAGGGTGCGAGGAGGCTGCCGTCCTCTTTTCGCCGAGCAGCATCGAAGAGCGTACCGCAGGCGGTGGAACCCGTCCCGGCGCCATCGACGACGCGGATGGGAGCACAAGACCGGGCCAAATTGGAAGTGGCACCGGCACAGGCGCCAATTAGGGGTCCAGAAACACCGGGAGATGCATCGGCAACTTGGCCGGGCGGATGCGAACAGAGGGGATGTATGCTATGAGTCGTTCAGTAACTGCTCGCCGCGGAACCATCATCGTGTTGTGTGCGCTGGTCAGCGGCTTCATCGGCCTGGGGCATATCGCCCGTTCGCAGGCCAAAGAGCCTCCTGCCACGTCTGGATCTTCCGACCCGGCGCCGCTCCGGGGCACTCGTCCCGGGACCGACGCGCTGATCGGCGGTGATTCCCAATGCCAGGACGGCGATGGGGACGGGTACGGGTCGCCGGGCCATGCTGACTGTCCCAACGGGTCAGCCACCGACTGCAACGACGGCAATGCCAACATCCATCCCGGGGCCACCGAACTGTGCAACGGCGTGGACGACAACTGCGCCGGAGGTGTCGACGAGGGCTTTACCGCCTTGGCGGTCTCGCCGAATCCGGCCGACCCGAGAGATCCCATCAACATTCCGCTCGGACAGCCCTGCCGGACGGGGTCGAGTACGTGCGCCCGCGACGGCACCGTGGTCTGCTTGCCGGACGGCTCGGGGGCGTTTTGTGACGCCCCGGTGGTGTCTCCCGAGACGGAAGGTCCAACCGGCAACGCGAACTGCTTTGACTTCCGCGACAACGACTGCGACGGCCTGATCGACCACGCCGACCCGGATTGCGCCGGGCCTGAAGTGTGCGACGGTTTCGACAACAACAACGACGGCCAGGTCGACGAGGGCTTCACCGGCCTGGGCGACGTCTGCTCGGCCGGGACCGGGGCGTGCGCCCGCACCGGCACCATGGTGTGCAATGCCGGCGGCAATGGCGTGGTCTGCAGTGCCTCGGCACCCACCGGGGGAACTGAGGGCCCCTTTGGATCGTTCAACTGCTCCGACAACGTGGACAACGACTGCGACGGGCTCATCGACTCATCCGATCCGGATTGCCTGCTGGACGTCGAATTGTGCGACGGTCTGGACAACGACGGGGACCAGCAGATCGACGAGGATTTTCCTGAATTGGATCAGACCTGCCTGGCCGGCGTCGGGCCTTGTCAACGGCAAGGCGTGTTCATCTGCGGCCCCGATGGGACGGACACGGTGTGCAACGCCGTCCCCGGCAAGGGATCACCTGAAGGGCCTACCGGCTGCACCTGTTCGGACGGCATCGACAACGATTGTAACGGCTTTATCGATTCTGCCGACCTGAACTGCGCCTCGGCCGACCTGGCGGTCAGTTGCACGCTGGTTCGCGGGGCCTGTGAAGATTGCATCGGGTGGTACACGCTGGATTGGACGGTCGCAGGCGGCACGCCCGACACCATCGTCACGGCGGAGCTGATCGCCATGAACGCCCTGGGCGACGAACTGGCAGCCGTGCCCGTCCAGCAGGGCGACATCGCCCGGCTCGGGGCCCTGGCCTATGAAGACGCATGCGCCACCGCCCGCTCGGTCGGCGGGCGCCATCAGGTTTTCGCTCCGGTCCCCATGCTGCGGGTGATCGCTCAAAACGGCCTGGCCAAGGCCGAGGCCTACTGCTCCAACACGCCGGTGGTCAACGTCCTGGAGCCTTCGGGTCAGGTCGTCTCGACCTCGTCGGGCGACATCACGCCGGTGAAGGTAGCCATCCCGCTGATCCAACCCGCTTCGCTACAAGTCGAAGTGGACTGCGTGGACATTCTCGGCCCACTGGGGATCAACCCAGCCGTGGACTTCCCCGGCGGCCCGTTCAACGGCACCGTCACCATCAATAACGAATTGGTGCAGGTCACCGACCTGATCGTCCGCACCGGCACCTTCGGCGAGTTCTCCTCCAACACGCTGACCATGACGCTGGAAAACCTCGGCTGTGGCGAACACATCGTGCGCATCTTCGGCGACGAACGGCCAGGCCTGTTCCGCGAGCCGCGTCGGGCAACCTGCTACCGAGATGATTTCGACGACTTTGGCAGCGCCCAGGGCTTTACCATCACCATCACCTCACCGACCGATGGCCAAGTGGTCGGCAACCGTCCCGCCTTCGTGCAGGTGACCGGCGAAGTTTGTCACGGACGCGAGGTGACCGGGATCGCTGTCAACCGTTTCGAGATTCCCCTGGCCACTTCGACGTTTATACCGGGCGGCGAGTGCCCAGCCGCGGCTGGTAGTGGTGCGCCGGGATTTGGAGGCCGATTCGAAGGGACCTTCTCGGGGAACCTGCCGGTGTCGGTCCTTCGTCAAATCGTCGACGGAGGCAACGTGACGCCCAGCGTCGATCCGGGGCCCAACAGGCTCATCGCCCGGGCCATCGACAGGGATTTCAACACGGCCTATGACAATTGCTTCTTCGGCGTCGGGCCGGTGGTCGGCGCGCCGGAGAACGACAACAGCCCCGGCCCCGGCAGCCCCAGCGACGTGCCTCGGGCCTTCGTCCTGGCGGTCAGCGCTCAGGGAATGGCCAACTTCTTCGATGCGTTCAACAATCGCAACCGCGCTGAGGTGGGCGACCGGACCCGCCGATCGCTGGAAGGATCGCGCGGTCCGCGGCGCAACGTGCCCATCGACGGCGCCTGCGACCCCCCCAGCCAGGCCAGGATCGACAACGCCCCGGTCAACAGCAATCTCATCACTATCTCCGCCGTGCCGCAAAACAACGTGATTCCCGTCAAGATCATGCTGCCCGACATCAATCAAACCGTAAAAATCGAGGGCCACTGCGAGGATTGCACCGATCTGGGTTTCCTCGGTGAGGTTTGCTGGAGCTGCGTGGACGTCAATATCACGGCCACGGTCATTCGCGAAGACATGGTGCTGTCCTTCGACGTGACCGAACAGCGCCTGGAGGACCGCACGCCACTCGATTTCCAGTTCGACGTGGGGGTGGACAACGAGAGCGTCGACCAGGCTCCGTTCGAGGCGGGCATCAACGTGGGCTGTATCGCCGGGTTCTTCCTCGACGTCTTCAGCTTTATCGCCAACATCTTTACCTTCGGCATCTTCGATTTCGACTTCGGCTCGATCAACATTGAGTTGACCGGGGATGACCTCAAGAGCCGGATGGACGTGTTGGATGGCGACCCGTTTGATCTGGATCTGGTCGAGTTCAGGAACGACAATTTGCCCGCCTTCGGCACCCGGCAGCGCGATAGCCGCATCAGCGACGCCGAGATCGTGCCGGCCGGCGTCTCGGTGGCCATTGGGGCCTCCTTTTCGCCCGAGCCGTCCGAGATTGATCCCGCAGCCGTCAACCTGGTGGGCACGCCCAAGAAAAACCCGCCGCTGCCCATCCCGCCGATCTTCGACGCCGCGGGCAACCCAGCCGGGGACCTCACCATCGCCATCAACGTCGATGTCCTCAACCAGCTTTTCTACAGCGCCGCCCAGACCGGGCGGATTCGCACCGAGTTCGAGGTGACCCGCGAGCTGGGGCAATTCGTGCCGGTGTGCAACCTGATCAGCGATTCGGTCCGCCGGGCCCGATGCGTCGGCATCCGATCGGGCGACTGCTCCGAGTTCCCCTTCCTTTCGGAAGAACGCCGCCAGTGCCGCCGGGCGGCCCGCATCGAAGAGAACTTCAACATCGGCATCAGCACCACGCTGATCCTCAATGGCCGAATGGAGATTCCGCCGCAGGTGCTCATCGACGACGACCCGGCCACGCCGGAAGTGGAAGTCGTGCTGCGATCGCCGCAGATTTCGCTCAAGCTCATCGCCGACCGTGACGGCAGCGGCGTCCTGGAATCATCCTCGTTGGATAGCGTTCCGCCGTGCCGGCTCAATCGGCTGGACCGCGACGACCCCACGCCGAGTGTGGACGCCACGGAGTGCTTGCTGTGGGAGACGTGCCTGGCCGCTGAAATGCAGTTCCAACTGGTGCTCGACGAGGGATTGTCAGGCCGGCCACGCATCAGCTTTACAAACGGTCAGTTGTTGGAGCGCGAGGATCCGTTCGGCGTGCTCTGCACCGGGGAGATCGACGTGCCCGAACTGGACTTCTTCAACGGCGAAGCCAGCCGGACCGAATTCCTGGGGATCCTGGAGGGCAAATTGCGCGACAACACGCCGCCGCTCGAATCGGAAGGCGCGGGCCTGGGCGGGTTTGTGGATTTCGTCCGAGACCGGGTGATCGCCATTGAAACGCAGGCTCCCGTAGATGACGACGGCTTCCAGGATTACATCGGCATCACGGGCAACCTGGTCCCATCACCGTAAGACCCGGCTCGCGCTGGGCGTTACGGCGCCAGCAGGTTCTGCCATGCGGCGAAGTCCGCCAGATCAGTGTCGTTGTCCAACGTGAGATCGACCGGGCCGCAGGTGGCGGCTTGCACATCGGGCCCTTGTAAGCAAGACGCAAAGCAGGCGTGATCGGCGCTGTTGACGGCTCCGTCGTCGTTGCAGTCGCCGTAGCGGTATTCATGCACCACCACGCGGCGATCCGCAGCCAGGTTCGCCACGTTGGATTCCACCGTTCCGGACGGCCAGACCACCCGTAACGCTTGGACCACCGACAAGCTCGGCCCCAAGCCGAAGTGCAACGCGATGTCATTCTGCGACATGAAGTTGCTGCCGGCCGAGACTTCCTGCATCAGCGTTCGACCGTCCGCCAAGCCCACGAACACGCGGGCTCCGATGCCGAACGCATTGGAGGTTCGAGCCTCCAGGCATACCTGCAGCCAATGGCCCGACGTCGGGCCGTCGTTGCGGTACAACACCGGGCCGGCTGCGTTGTTGGCGATGTATAGATCAAGATCGCCGTCTCGATCGTAATCAAACACCACCAAGCCCTTGCCGGACCGCGTGTCGGTAAACCCAACGGCTGTACTCACCTCGGTCATCGCTCCGGTCCCGTCGTTGGTCCAGAAGCGGCAGGGATCGTCGTTGAACGCATCTTCAAAAGGAACCTGAGCCATCAACATGCCGTTGGTCATGGCCAAGTCCTGATCTCCATCGTTATCGCAATCCAGGAACGAGGCTGCCCATCCCCAGTATCCGTTACGGACGTTGCCGGCGTCGGTGGCGTCGGCGAACTGGGCTGACCCCTGATTGCGGTAAAGGCGGTTGCCCGTCGATCCCCAGTTGCACGGTTGGTTCGCGCACGTATCCGCCGGGTCGTAGATGGCTGTGACGAACCAATCCAGGTCTCCGTCGTTTTCCAGGTCAGCCACGGCTGAACCCATCCCGTTCTGGTCGGTGCCGACGCCAGCCGGGCCGGTGACGTCAACGAAGGTGCCGTCGCCCTGGCTGAGGTACAGCCGACTGGTGCCAAAATCGCCCGCGATCAGGATGTCGGGCCAGCCGTCGTCGTTCACGTCGGCGAAACGGGGAGCGAAACCCCAAGTGGTGGTCAGTGCCAAACCGGCGGCGAGGGTCGCGTCGACGAAATGACCGGTCCCGTCGTTGGCGAACAACCGGTTATCCGCCGAAGTGTCCGCCCACTCGGTCACCAGCAAGTCCAGGTCGCCGTCGCGGTCATAGTCCCCGAAGGCGGCACTCGTGCCGTGGTGTACGCCGCCGCCGGTCGGCAGGTCCACGCCTCGAACGACCGCCTCCTCGCTGAACGACGTCCCGCTGTTGATGAACAGATGGGCCCGGACCCCCGGGGTGGTGGTCAGCACATAGAGGTCCAAATCGGAGTCGTTGTCCACGTCCCCCCAGGCACAGCCGGTGCTGTAGGTGGTCAGATTCACACCCCAGGCCGCCCCGACCTCCTCGAAGGTTCCGTCTCCGCGATTGTGAAACAGCAGGTTGGCCCGGTTCAGCCGGGTGACGTACAGGTCGGCAAAACCGTCCCCGTCGAAGTCGCCCGCAGCCGCCCCCCCGCTCATGTGCAGCATTTGATTGTCCACGAAAGCGATGCCGGCCGGCACCACTCCATCCCAGTGCAGCGAGTCCACGCCGGCTGTGACGGTCACGTCAACGAACGTCGTTTGGGCCCTGCTGCCAGCCGAGCCAAGCGACAGCGCAAAACCGAGCACCAGCAACATTTCAATCTTGAACATGGAAACCTGCTCTAAGACACGGAAAACGCCCCCACACAGCGTAGAGGCTGGGGCGAGATTCCTATCTCGCCCCCGTTTCTTGCGGGATTCCCATCCCGCGGCCGTGCGGGAAAGCATTCCCGCGCTGCTAGGTGCGAGAAGGGATTCTCGCACCAGAAACTTCATCCTTCTCACACACGGGAAACGCCCCCACACAGCGTACCAAAACTGCCATGCCGGCCGCAATCGTTTGGGTCCTGACATTGCGTTGGCTGCGCCGTCTTGCCCCTGGGGCACACCCTCGATACGCTGCCGGGCATGAACCCGAGCCGAAAAATCCGTTTGACCGATTACGCCAGTTGCGCCGGGTGAGCCGGAAAGCTCCCCGTGGAGTCGATGGTGCAGGTGCTGCACCGCTTGCCGCGTAGCGATCACCCCGACCTGCTGGTCGGGACCGACCACTTCGACGATGCCGGCGTGTTCCGGCTCGACGACGAGACAGCCCTGGTGCAGACCCTCGACTTTTTCCCGCCGCTGGTCGATGACCCCTTCACCTTCGGCCAGATCGCCGCCACCAACTCGCTCTCCGACGTCTACGCCATGGGTGGCCAACCGCTGACCGCCATGAACATCGTCGGCTTTCCGGACAAAGACCTGCCGGCCGAGGTCCTGGTGCAGATCCTGCAGGGCGGCGCGGATCGAGTGACACTGGCTGGCGCCGTCGTCGTCGGTGGGCACACCGTTCGAGACGCGGAAGTCAAGTACGGCCTGTCGGTGACGGGGCGGGTCCATCCGAAAAAGATCATCACCAACGCGACCGCCCAAGCCGGCGACCGATTGGTGCTGACCAAGCCGATCGGCAGCGGCGTGCTGACCAGCGCCGCCAAAAAGGGCGACCTAGACCAGGCCGACCTGGCCGAGGCGATCGAGGTCATGATTCACCTCAATGCCGGCGCCGCCCGGGCCATGCTCGAGGTGGGTGTCCACGCCGTCACCGACATCACCGGGTTTGGGCTCATCGGTCACGCCTTCGAGATGGCGGAGGCTGCGGGCGTATCCTTGGAAATTCAAGCGACGACCGTCCCGCTGCTGGAGCGAACGCTGGAATTGGCCGGAGGGGGCATCGTGACCCGGGCCCATCAATCGACTTTGACCCATTTGGGCGACAAACTCGATCCGGGCTCAACCGATCCGACGCTACTCAAGGTCTTGGCCGACGCCCAGACCTCCGGGGGCCTGTTGATTGCCGTCGCCGACGACCGGACCGATGCTCTCCTGCAGGCCCTGCAACGGGAAGAGACGCCTTGTGCCGCGGTGGTCGGACGGGTGACAGAAGCTGGCCCCACCGCGATTCGATTGACCTGACCCTACGCGTATCGCCGTGCCTGCCCCGCGGTCCGTGTCCCGGTTACGTCTTTTGACAAGTGCAGCCCCCCGTGGCCTTTCGTTTGGCCGGGTCCGGGTGCTAAGATCGCGTTTTGCGACCGGTTGGCCGGTCGAATTGGAACCGATGTCCGCCGCGGCCCGGGCCGCCGCAGCCCCCCAGAATCACGGAAAGCAATGCCCATGAAGACCGCTCAAATCCTGTCCGTTTTGCTGTTTACCCTGGCCCTGCCCCAGCCCGCCGGGAGCGAACCCCCAACCCGTTTTGCCGCAGACCGCCCGATGGATTGCTTGCACATTCGGCTCGAACTGAACGTGGATGTGCCCGCCAAACGCGTCGAAGGCCTGGCCACCCTTCGATTGACCGCCCTGCGATCCGTGACCAGCATCACGTTCGACGCCCACGACCTGGACGCTCAGACTGTGACCCTCACCGGCGACGACAACACGCCCGCCCCAGCCGACTTCGACAACGACGGTGACCAAATCGAAGTGTTCCTCGACCAACCCCTGGCGGCCGGCGACCGGGTCTCCATCGCCGTCCAATACACGGTCGACGACCCTGCTGATGGACTGCATTTCTTCGGCCCGTCCAAGAATGAACCCGACGTGCCCTATGTGGTCTGGTCGCAAGGCGAGGCCACCACCAATTCCTACTGGTTCCCCTGTTTCGACCACCCCAACGAGCGACAAACCACCGAACTGATCGTCACCACCGACCGCAAATACAAGGTCAGCTCCAACGGCCGATTGGTCTCCAACACCCGCGATGCCGACACCGGCACCGTCACCTATCACTGGCTACAAGACAAACCCCACCCCGCCTATCTGGTGTCCATGATCGTCGGCGAGTTCCACGTCGAACGCGACACCTGGCGCGGCAAGCCCATCACTTTTTGGGCCCACCCCCGTTACAAGGATC
>JBHHVM010000058.1:0-12073 GCA_046754265.1 Phycisphaerae bacterium | reverse complement strand
CTTTTTTAACCACTTCCTCAAGGACCAGGGCGAGCCGGAGCTCCCCGAAGCCTACGTCTACGAGACCGGGGCCAACCGCTGGCGGCAGTTCGATCACTGGCCTCCGCAAAACCTGGAAACCGCCTATCTCTATGCCAACGCCGACGGGGCGCTGTCGTTCGAGCCACCCACCCAGGCGTCCCCAGCCCGCGACGAGTTTGTCAGCGATCCAGCCAACCCCGTGCCTTTCACCGAAGACATCAGCAACGGCATGACCACCGCCTACATGACCGACGATCAGCGCTTCGCCGCCCGCCGGCCCGACGTGTTGGTCTATCAAACCGAAGCTCTGACTGAGCCTGTCACTTTGGCGGGGCCCATCCAGGCCCAGCTTTGGGTCTCGACGACCGGGACCGCCGCCGACTGGGTGGTCAAGCTCATCGACGTGTTGCCGCCCGACACCCCCGACCACGAAAACACGCGGGAAGGCCACCACATGGGCGGCTACCAGCAGATGGTCCGCAGCGAAATCATCCGGGGCCGATACCGCAACAGCTACGAAAACCCCGAACCCTTCGTCCCCGATCAGCCCACCGAGGTCTCTTTCGAGCTTCAGGACGTGTTGCACACTTTTGAGCCGGGCCATCGCATCATGGTCCAGATCCAAAGCACCTGGTTTCCGCTGGTGGATCGCAATCCCCAAAAATACGTGGACAACATTTTCCTGGCCGACGAAGAGGATTTCATCTCGGCCACCCATCGCATCCACCGCTCCAGCGACCACCCCACCCGGCTCAAGGTCGGTCTGTTGGTGAAACCCCCAACAGAAGTTGCTCAAGCCCCTCGGCATCCAGCGAACTGAGGATGGGGCCTTGGATGCGCAGCAGGCCCCGGCCTTCGAGGTCCGCCAGGGCCCGCGACAAGGTTTCCGGGGCCATGCCCAACATCGAAGCCACGTCCTTTTTGGAGGGCGTCAAGTGGATGCGTTCAGGTTGGGAATCACCGTTGTGTCGGCGGGCTTCTCGCAGCACGTAATTGGCCAGCCGGGAGCGGGCGTTCAGAAACGTCTGATCCTCCAACTGATCCAACAGCCGGTGCAACCAGACACTGAGCGATTCCACCATCTTGATGGCGGCGCCCGTCTCGTGTTCGAGCAGGTTCAGGAAGGGTTGCCGCGGAATCAAGGCCAGCCGGCTGTCGTGGGCCGCTTCGGCATGCGCTGGATAGACAGCCCGTCCGAACATGGCTGCCTCGGCAAAGGCGTGGGGCGGCTGGACCAGGTGCAAGATGCGCTCGCGCCCATCCGGACCCACCTTGAACACCCGCACACACCCAGCCAAGACGATGAAGAATCCTTCGCAAGGCTGGCCCTCCCGGAAAACGATCTCCCCATTGGAGACGTGCCGTTCACGGGCCAGCTCCCCCAGGCGCAACAACTCCTCAGCCCGGTGGCTGGAAAAAAGAGGACATCGCGAAAGCTCGTCGGGGCTGACGGACATAACCGCCGCCCATCATAGCCGGAGAAAAACCCATGGATACCCCATCGCAGGATGTGCAGCCGTGCGGGGCATGAACCGATGGACCCCAAATTGGGCCGGAGAGCCCGCGGGGCGACGAGCCCCCCAAACTCTCCGGCCGCAACCTCTTGTGTTGTTGCAGACCACAATCGCCCAGCCGACGAGGTGGCGCATCAACCCCCCTGCAGCGCTGCCACGGCGTCGTCCACGTTGGCCCGAAGCTCCTGGACCTCCGCGTCGCCGTCACCGAGCAGTTGGCCGAGGACATCGTTCAGTTCATTGAGCGTCAGGATGGCGGTCTCGACGTCCTGCAGGTGCAGGGCTTCCACCGCGCCCAGCGCCAGGGTCACCGTTGCATCCGCCAGTGGGTCCGAACCCTGCTTCAAGGACCGATTGAGCGTCGGGCTAAACACCTTGCTGAAGATGTCCGGCAGCGTGCCGGCCGGGAAGGTATAACAATCGCCCACCAGCAACGTGTTCACATCGAAAAAGGCATCGGTTTGAGCCTCGAATAGCTTGATGTCCGGGACGAATGGGATTGGCACGACGACCTTGATGCCTGCCTTGGCGTCCAGGCCCAGCAGCAGCTCCCAGCACACCGTCTGGTGGCCGATGCGTTGCAGGACCGGAAAGTCCAGCTCGCCCGTCAGGTCCAGATAGGGCCTGATGCTAATAAAAGCAGTCAGCACCGGCGACTCACAAATCGTCACGCCCAGCTCGGCTCGAATGTAGCCTCGAAGACCCGTTTGGCCTGGGAGCTCGAACCGCACCAACGCCACGTTCTGGGTGTCGGCGCCGGTGGTCATCACCACGCGGTCGCCGCTGATTAGAGCCTCGGCGAAGACGTCCAGTACAAACTCGTCGGTGAACTCAACCTCACCGGCGCCGGCTGCACTCGCCTCGATGCCGGCAAAGAGCTGGAGCGTGGGACATATATCCACGCCGACGAACACCGGAATAACCCCCAGGGGAAATTTGCCGCCGAGCGGCACCTCAAACGTCTTGTCGCTAAAGGGCTTCTTGACCGTCACGTCGAAGGTAAGGTCGGTCGTCAGGCTGCCGTCAAAGCGGATCCGGGTTCCGTTGAATTGCACGGGAAAACCCGACGGCAGTTCGCCCGAGAGCATGGCGTCGATGCCGGCGTCCAGGGTCACGTCCACCCGCAGGTCCTCGTCGTTGACCAGTGTGGCATGGATGAGCGGGTCGGCGCCCGGGTCTGAGCCGCTGCTCGGTGGCGGAGATTGGTCGGAATCGGCGGGTAATAGCCCCAACACCTGAGTGCCGGGTGCGTGAAGCGTTAACGGACCGCTGAATGGTCCGGAGATTTCCTGGAAAACTTCGGTGACGTCCACGTCGCGGGTCTGAACCACGGCCAAGCCGAGCTCGCTCGTCTGAACGCTGACCACTTCGCGAAGCACAGATCGGCCGTCGGGGCCGCGGGCAGCCAACATCTGCCCGGCTTGAAGCGGATCGGCGTCCTCGGTGACGGAGAGTGTCATCGAACGTTCGGTAACGGCAAGCACTTCCTCGACCTGCGGATCCAGGATTCGCGAGTTTTCCGCGGGGATGACTTCAATGGGCATCTGCACGACGGCGGTGATGAGAGCCTGGCCCGTCAGACCGTCGTCGTCCGTGACGGTCAGCAGGATTCGATGGATCCCCACCGGCAAAGACGTCGAGATGACCGCCTCTTCGCCCAGCGTTTGGCCGTTCATCGTCCACTCGAAGCGGATCAACTGACCGTCCGCATCCACCGATGCTCGACCGTCCAAGGTCACGGTTTCGTTTCCGTCTCCATCTTCATCGGTGATGACCTGCGTCCGCCCAGCCCGGGCAACCGGCACGAACAAGCCGGCCCCAGCCGTGTCGGTGTTTCCCGCTCCAACCACCGGCGGCACTTCATCCGGCAAATCCGGGTTCACGGCGTCGGGCGTCTCGGGGGTCAAAGGCGGCGCCTCCGGCGTCAAACCGGGCGCCTCGATTACGGACGCTCCCGACCCCCCTGAGGGGGCCACCGCATTGCACCCCGGGACCAGCCAGACGACCAACGCCAACAACCGCCAGGACCACGACGAACACGTCTTCAATCTCGATACAGACAACATGGCTTTGCTCCTATTGGGTTTGAGGTTGTCTTTTCCAATGCTGACCGATGACGGTCTTGACCGACCGTTCGCTCAGGAATACGCTGTAGTTGCTGTTCTTGGGGCCCGGTGTCCCGGTCGCTTGCCTTGGCCACCCTCTGGGGCTCCACCTTTCAGTGCGACGGGCAAAGACCGATCGGCTAATAAAACGTCCCCTTTTTTTGGGCCGAGGGGCGTGGCATGGATTCCGAAGCACATCCAGATGTGACCGAGCTTCTGGCAGCGGCCGATCGCGGAGATCGTGCAGCCAGCGACAGGCTGCTGCCTCTGGTGTACGACGAGCTGCGCAAGCTGGCCCGGCATCGCCTTCACCACGAGCCCCCCGGCCAAACCTTGCAAGCCACCGCCTTGGTGCATGAGGCCTACCTGCGCCTGGTCGGCGACCCACAGGTTCGCTGGGCAAACCGCCGCCACTTCTTCGGAGCGGCAGCCCTGGCTATGCGGCGCATCGTGGTGGAACGGGCCCGCCGAAAAGGACGCCTCAAGCACGGTGGTGGGCGTCAACGGTGTGACTTGCAGGCCCTGGATCTGTCCGCAGAAGCACCGGCCGAAGACCTCACCGCACTGGATGAAGCCCTGACCCGACTGGAGAACCGCGACAAGCGAAAGAGCGAGGTGGTCATGTTGCGGTTCTTCGCCGGTCTGACCATCGAGCAAACCGCCGAGGTACTGGGTATTTCCGCCGCGACGGTCAAGAACGAATGGAGCTTCGCCAAGGCCTGGCTATTCCACGAGATCACCGATCATGAACTCTAGGGACTCTGACGCTTGGAGCCGTTTGCAAGAGCTGTTTGAAGCGGCCAAGCAACACGAACCCGCAGGCCGGGGCGACTTCCTGGCCCGGGCGTGTGCCGGCGACGAGCCATTGAGACGCCGAGTCGAGCAACTGTTGGCTGCCGCCGAGCAGGCTGAGTCTTTTCTTGAGCAGGCACCATCTGCCGTAGCCATCCACACATCGGGCTCCGTCGATTCGTCGATGATCGGCCGGCGCGTCGGTCGCTTTACCATTCGAAGCGTCATCGCTTCGGGCGGCATGGGTACCGTCTATCGTGCCGAGCAGGAGCACCCCAAACGCAACGTGGCCCTGAAGGTGATGAAGGAAGGCCTGGCCTCACCTTCACTGCGCCGGCGGTTTGAGTTTGAAGTGCAGGTGTTGGGCCAACTGGAACATCCCGGTATCGCCCGTATCTACGAGGCCGGCACGCTCGAGCCCGGAACCCCCGGCGGATCGCCGCTGCCTTTCTTTGCCATGGAGCTGGTGGAGGGGCAGCCGTTGACCGCTTATGCTAAACAACACCAACAGAGCAGGCACCAACGCCTGGAACTGTTGGCTTGCGTTTGCGACGCCGTCCAGCACGCCCATCAAAAGGGCGTCATCCACCGCGACCTCAAACCGGCCAACATCCTGGTGGATCGGACCGGCAAACCCAAGGTTCTGGATTTCGGCATCGCCCGGGCCACCGATGCCGACATACGGGCCACCACCCTTCAGACCGACATCGGACAGCTTATCGGCACGTTGCCCTACATGAGCCCGGAACAGGCCGCCGGCGACCCCACCCAGCTTGACGCCCGCTCCGATATTTATTCCCTCGGTGTGGTCGGCTATGAATTGCTCTGCGGACACCTGCCCTACGACTTAAGCGCCCAATCGGTTGCCAACGCGGTCCGGATCATTGGTGAAAAAGATCCCGCGCCGCTCAGCTCGGTCAGTCGCGTATTTCGAGGCGACATCGACACCATCGTGGCCAAGGCCCTCGAAAAAGACAAAACCCGCCGGTATCAGTCCGTGTCCGATTTGGGCGCCGACATCCGCCGCTACCTGGCCGACGAACCCATCGTCGCCCGTCCAGCCAGTGCCAGCTATAAACTGGGAAAGTTCGCAAAACGCCACAAGGGAGTTGTCGCCGCCTTGACGTTGACGTTTCTGGTCCTTCTGGCCGGCGTGGTCGCCACCGGCTGGCAGGCAGTCCAAGCCCTCCACCAACGCGACCGGGCCTTGGCGGCTGAACGCATCGCCGAGGACCGGCGGGCCCAGGCCCAGCGCGAAGCTCAAAAGGCCCAACGCATCCAGCAGGTCTTGGAGAACATGCTCGAAGCCTCCGATCCCTGGCGCGCCCAGGACCGCGAGGTGACCGTTCGAGAGGTTCTGGACAATGCCGCCGCGACCCTCGGTACCGACCTGGTCGATCAGCCCGAAGTCGAGGCCGCCGTGCGATCAACGCTGGGATCGTCCTATTTCGGGTTGGGACAGTACGACGAGGCCAACAAACAATTTCGGGCCGCCTTGACCATTCGTCGGCATCTGCTGGGCGACGACCATCCGGACGTGGCCCGCAGCATGCACGACCTGGGCGCTTTGCTCGGTGAAATGGGTGACTTTGACCAGGCTGAAACGATGTTGACCGAGGCGCTCGAGCTGCGCCGGTCGCTGCTGGGCCAGAAGCATCCAGACGTGGCCCTGACGCTATACAATCTGGCCAGCGTCAATTACAGCCAAGGTCGATTCGACCAGGCCGAGGCGCTGGCACGCCAGACGCTGGCCATTCAGACCGAACGATTGACCGACCCCCACAAGGTCGTGGCAGATACGCTCAACCTCTTGGCGGGTTGCGTCAAAAAAAAAGGCCGGTTCGCTGAAGCCGAGCAGCTTTATCGCCGAGCGCTGGACCTGCATCGAAAACTGTTGGGTCAAGATCATCCCGATGTTGCCGTTTGCCTGAACAATCTGGGCATGATCGCCAAGGCTGAAGACATTTTCCGGCAGGCCCTGCGGATCATTCGCCAAGCCGTCGGCACCGAACATCCCTACGTAGCCATGTTTCTCAACAACCTGGCCGACGTGCTCATGGACAAGGGTGACCACGATGCGGCTGAGCCCCTGTACCGCCAAGCCCTGGAGCTTGGCCGCAAGTCATTGGGCGATACCCATCCATTCGTCATCATGGGAACCAGTAACTTGGCCGAGCTTCTGCGCGAACAAGGCGATCACCAAGCCGCCGAACCCCTGTACCGCTGGGTCATTAAGCAGATACGCACGCAATTCGGCGAGCAGCATTCGATGCTGGGGACCCCGCTCTACAACCTGGGAAACCTGCTCAGAACTCAGGGCCACCATCCCGAAGCCGAACAGGCTTTTCGCGAAGCCCTGGCCTATCTCCGTCAACGCCACGGCGAGAAACACCCCAAGGTGGCCAAGTGTCTTTCCGGATTGGCCGACGCGCTGTCAGCCCAAGGCCGGTACGACGAGGCCAAGCCCATGTACGCCCAAGCGCTGGAGATAGCTCGAGAAGCTCTGGGCGACGACCACATCGAGGTGGCCTGGATCTTGCAGGGCCTGGGGCGACTTCACTTGGCACGCAAGGATGTGGACACCGCCGAGCCTCTCTTGCGTCAATCCGTGCAGATCGGCCTGCAGGCGACCTCGAAGTGGCACTGGACGCCAGCCGTGTTTCAAACAGCGCTGGGCGAATGCTTGACCCGCATGGGCCGGAACCGGGACGCCGAAGATAACCTGCTCCAGGCCTACGAGACGCTGAATCAGTCACTCGGTAGGGAACATCAAAAAACCCTCAACTGCGTCGAGTGGCTGGTCCGGCTCTATGAAGCCTGGCCCAAGCCCGACCAAGCCGCCAGGTGGCGGGCCAAACTGCCGCCGGCACAACCCGCCGCACCCGACGACGGCGTGACTGCCGGCCCATGACCGATTTGAGGCAATTGCCGGGCCGATCAAGCCTGTTCCAGGCGTGGGGTTATCGGACTGGGACTGCCGCCGGCCGTCTCCGGCGTCCACATTCGGCCAGCCAGTCTCCGCCGCGCCGGCTTGTATGTCGGCCATGAGTTGTGGGCTGTGCCGGAATGGCTCACAGCCCGCCCATGAGCCAGCTCCGGGCTCGTTTCTGATAAAGGCAGGGCCTGATTGTGTCATTATCGAGATGGAGTCTTGCATTAGCGGTGCTGTGATATCCTCCGGCACCCACAGGTTATCCACAGGCTGATTGGGCGGCAGGCACACCCGCCTCTAGGTCCAGCAGGAACTTCTTGCGCCACAGTCCTCCGCCATAGCCTCGAAGTTGGCCGTCCGCCTGCACTACCCGATGACACGGTATGACAATGGCGATTCGATTGTCGCCATTGGCCCGGCCCACCGCCCGTTGGGCTCCGGGGCTTCCCAATTCGCCGGCCAGTTGCCCGTAAGAGCGCGTCTGTCCGAACGGAATCCGCCTGAGCCGGGCCCACACCGCCTCTTGAAATTCCGTGCCCGGTGTCACCAGCGGTACGGTAAACTCGCCACGCCGCCCCGCAAAGTAGCGCCCCAACTCATCGGCCAACAAGTCCAAGTGCCGATTGCTACCCGGCACGATGGCGCAATCCAGTCGCCGCCGCAGTGTCTTGAGCTGTCTCTCCAACGCGGGCCGATCCGCGAACTCCAGCAGGCAGACACCCTCATCATTGGCGGCGGCCACCAGTGGGCCCAGCGGGCTTTCTATGGGGCGGGTCACAACCATGGACAGCTCCCTTCCCGCCCCCGGAGGGCGACCGAAGATTCGTTCAAACGCATCTCGAAACCCACTGCACGAGGCGAACCCGCTGTCGACAGCCGTGGCCGTCAAGTCCGCCCCCTGTCGAAGTCTGCTCAAAGCCAGGCCCATCCGCCGGGCCCGGTGATAGGCTTGAAAGGTCATGCCGTAATGCCGCGTGAAGTAACGCCGGGCCCGGGCTGGGTCGATCGAGGCCGATCGCAGGTCCAGGTCCCGCAATCGCCGGGTTGGGTCCTCATCCACCAAGGCCATCAACTTGCCCACCCACGCCGGAGGCAAGCCGTCGGTGTCCATGGGCCGACATCGCTTGCACGGTCGATACCCGGCCAACAACGCGTCACCAACCCGACCGAAATATTCCACGTTCTGGGGCTTGGGCTTTCGGGCTGGGCATGAAGGACGACAAAAGATTCCCGTCGTCCGTACCGCCACCCAAAACACGCTGTCATACGACCCATCCCGCCGAAGCGTGGCCTGCAACATCTCATCTTGGGAGGGGAGACTATTCATGCCTTCAACATACCCGACGACACAAACGCCGGGCCACCGATTTCTGAACGCCGATGTGAAAACGTCAGGATGCGGGCTGGGCCAGTGGGCGTTCTACCGTTTGCCCCGGTGTACGACTTGGCCGTTGATGAGCGTGGCCATGCAGTGGGTGGTGTACTCGAAGGGGTCGCCGTCGTAGAGGGCCAGGTCGGCGTCTTTGCCGACTTCGAGCGAGCCGACGCGGTTATCGATGCCCAGAATCCTGGCTGGGCTGATGGTGATGCTGGCCAATGCGTCGTCGAAAGACAGGCCGTTGGCCGCCGCAATGCCCGCCTCGAAGAGCACTACGCGGGTCTTGGGCACGTAACTCTCGAAACCGCTCTGAATGGCGATGGGAATGCCGGCGGCGTGCAGCTTGGCCGCCGTCTCGAAGCTCATGTTCTCCGCTTCACCCCATGCCCGGATCATGCTGGGGTGGACGATCACCGGCACGCCGGCCGCTTTGATCTTGTCGATCAGCAGATAGCTCTCCGCCGCTCCGTCCAGGATGAGCTTGAGGTCAAACTCCTCGGCCAGGCGCAAGGCGGAGGCGATATCCTGGACCTTTTGGCAAGTGACCATCAATGGCATCTCTCCGGCCAGAAGGCGGGCGATGATCTCGTGTCGAAGATTGCGTTCCGGTTTCTTGTCGGCTTCGGCCGTCTCCCGTTTCTTGACGTATTCGCGGGCCTTGATGAACTCTTGGCGGAGCAGCGACATCTGTTTGCCCCTCGTGCCGGGGGTCTTGCCCTTTTCCTTCTTGAGGGCGGCTTTGCCCAAGGTGGCAGCCACGGCGGCTGGGTCGACCAACAAGGCCTGTTCGACGGTGTTCCCGGTGGTCTTGACGATGAGGGTCTGACCGGAAATGAGCTCGCCGGGGGCATGGCCGGTGTGGATCGTCGTGACCCCGAAGCTGCGGACCCATTCGACGAGTTTCTCGCGGGCGTTGTATGCGTCCAGCGCCCGAAGTTCGGGCTGGATGGGGGCCGAGCGTTCGAGCTGATCCTGATCGTGCTTGTGGTTGTAAATCCCCGACAGGCCCACCACGGTGTGGGCGTCGATCAGGCCGGGAGTCACCACCTCGGCTTGCAGGGTCTGATAGCCATCGGGAACCTTCACCTGATCGGCGGGCCCCACGGCGGTGATCTTCCCGTCGGTGACGACGACGATCCCGTCGGTGATCGCGGCACCGGCCATGGTATGAACGGTCTTGCCACGGACGGCCAATTGGGCGAACGCGCCGGTCGTCGAGGTCAAAGCGACAAGGGCAGCCAATCGGAGAACTGCGGCAGGGCGGGGCTTCATCAGTCGGTCTCTCCGGATAGATGTTCAAAGCAGCAGAAGTACGGTTTGGTGTCGTGGCCCGCGCCGTAGCCGCCGACGGCATGGAGCCGGTCCGTCGGATCGCTGCGATCGAAGACCTTTCGGCCTTCGACCCAGGTTTGCTCGACCTTGGTGTACACACTCAAGGGGTCACCCGACAAGACGATCACATCGGCGTCCTTGCCGACTTCGAGCGAGCCGATGCGGTCGTCCAAGTCAAGCATTTTGGCGCCGGCCAGGGTGAGCGCTTTGAGCGCCCCTGACCGGCTCATACCCGCCCGAACCGCCAGGGCCGCCGACCGGAAGAATAATCGCGAGTCGGTGATCCAGTCGTCGGTATGAAAGGCCACCTCGACGCCCGCTTTTTCGAGGATGGCCCCTGTTTCCAAAGACATTTCCGTGGCTTCGAGTTTGCCGCCGGGGCTGTCGATGACGATGACCGAGCAGGGAACGCCGGCCTCGGCGATTTCTTTGGCCACCATCCAGCCCTCGCTGACGTGATGCAGAACCACGCGGAAGCCGAACTCCTTGGCCAGGCGCAACACGGTGAGGATATCGTCGTGGCGATGGGTGTGGTGGTGAACCACGCGCTTCCCGTCCATGGCTTGCAGCAGCGCTTCCAGGCCGATGTCACGCGGTGGCATCTTGGCAGCGTCGCCGCCGGCCCGCTCGATCTTCTTGCGGTATTCCAGGGCTTTGACGTATTGCTCGCGGACCAGGGCAGCCGATTTGGCCCGGGTGCCCGGGAAGGGCTTGTCCCGGCGAGAGTTGGTCCCGTTGGCCATCTTGATGCCGCCGGCCGGCGTGCCGTCGGCGTTGCGGATGAACAGGTCGTCGATGGTCCGGGCTTTGCGAAGCTTGATGTAAACGGTTTGACCGCTCAGCAGGTGCCCGGATCCGGGCATAATGTTCAACGTGGTCAAGCCCCCGGCCAACGCCCGGCGATAGCCCGAATCCAGCACGTTGAGCGAGTCGTAAATGCGGACGTCGGGCTGGATGGGGGCGGTGCTGTCGGCCCCGCCGATGCCCCCAATGTGGTTGTGGGTGCAGATCAGGCCGGGCATCAGCACCTTGCCGGTGGCGTCCACCCGGGTGCTGCCCGGTGGCACGGTGACCCGGTCGGCCGGTCCCACCGCCGTGATTTTACCGTCGCGAACCAACAAAGTGCCGCGGTCGATCGGGTCGCCTGCAATCGGGATAATTCGTCCGCCGATGAAAGCGACAGAGTTTTCCTGGCCCGAACAGGCCGGCGTCAGGACTGACAGTATCGCCAGCACCGCGGCTTGAAACCTGGACAAATTGAACCTCCTGCCCGCTCCGATTGGATTCGCTTGACCCGCTATGGTAGCGGCTTGGGAGGTGTGGGCAAGGTTTCGGATGCTGCCCGGCGGTCGGCAGGTTGAGTGCCGAGCCGTGGCGTCGCCGGCCACGAGAGTCTGGGCCTATGCAGTACCACTGCAACCGGAGTGACACTGGATGGGATCGGTGGCAAAAAAAAAGATGGTGCCCGATGAGGCTGGGCACCAGCGTGCAGGCTTCCTTCCCCCTAATGCTTTCCTTCCCCTGCACGCTTCTTTCCCGAAAATGCTGGGTCAGCGTACCGGGTCGTTACGAGTAGGTTACCAGGGCCACCCCCCCGTTGCCTAGCCCAATTAGACAGTTTTTTTCAAAAGGTTTAGCCCCAGTCTGACAACATCAACGATGCGCCGAGAAGACTGGCATGTCTTGGGTTTCTGTCCGTTCTTCGAAGTGAGATGTATCTTCATGCATCAAATAAAGTTACAGATTGCACCAGGTTCTTGGCCGCCGACCAGTCATGGGGTTCTTACCCTACTTGGACGCTATTTGAGAGATTGGGAAAGCGCGTCAAGTGCTGCTTGAAGTTGTGGATCGACCCAGATGGACGTGGGGGACTGGGAAATCTCCGGTTTTTCCGACCCGCCGTCCGGGTCGTACGGGTCGGCGAGAGCGCGACGGCGCTGAATCTCTTGCCGTTGGGGGGCATCCAACGGAACCACCTGGTCGGGAAGGATTCCCCAGT
>JBHHVM010000057.1:0-12107 GCA_046754265.1 Phycisphaerae bacterium | reverse complement strand
CCTGGAAGACGTTGCCCATTGAGGTAAGTGTTCCCCCGCTCGTCGTTCCTGGATTCGCCTGCCTCCGCGTTTCAGAGCAGGACGCCCATTTTGGGATTCAGTCTCCTTAGGGGCATAAGGGCGCCACGTTGTTGAAGAAGAACCTGATCTGTGAGAAATCGCCCGTGGTCACCGTGCCGCTGGAGTCGAAGTCCCACTGGGGCCCGGCCGCGGCCGCAGTCTGATTGAAGAAGAATCGAACCTGCGACGCATCGCCGGTAGTCACCGAACCGTTGCGGTCCACGTCGCCGCGCAGGGTTCGGACCTGGATATGATCCTGGGCGTCGCCTGAAAGTGTGACCGTACAGCAGTCCAGGTCGGGCAAGGCCTGGGAAAACGCGACGGTCACTGTGGTTCCCGCAGCGGTGGTGGTGACCGTGCCGCCAAAGGCGCTGTTGGCGCAGGAGACCGTCGCCGAGGCCGCCACGACCGCCTGGTTCAACCCGAGCTCGAGTTTTTGGATTCCGTTTAGGCGCGGTTCGATGAGGTTTGTGGTCAGGTCGATACCCAATTCGGTCCCGTTGTGGTCCAACAGGCTGGTCACGCTGATGATCGGGCTAGGCACGATTCTGAACACGACTCCGGTGGCCCCAAAGGGGGTGCCGGTCATATTGGTACACAGGTAGACTTCACCGTCCGCGTCCTGACCGAAGCCCAACACGCCGCGTCCCAATCGACCGTTTACACCGTTGACGATATCGGGTTGGGTTCGAGTCCAGGTTCCCGGCGGGCCTTGGGTTCCCAAGAAGATGCTTCCATCGACGGGGCCGCCGAACGGGGGCAGCGAAAAGTCGCCGAACACCATCACGCCGGCCAGCGCCGGGAAGGCGGTTCCGCGATAGATGTTTCCGC
Source organism: Phycisphaerae bacterium (assembly GCA_046754265.1). GTDB lineage: Bacteria > Planctomycetota > Phycisphaerae > UBA1845 > UBA1845 > OFTM209. The sequence continues at coordinate 11,216 of JBHHVM010000057.1, read as the reverse complement.
CGATGACCACTTGCCCGATGGGGCCGGTCTGGTTGACCAGGTCTTCAAAGTGGGGGTACTCGATAATGGGGTCCACGAGCGGCTCGCCCATGGCCCCAACGGCCGGGCAGGCAAGCGGAGGGGTGGTCGGGGTGGCCGGATCGAAGCAATGGAATCCTTCCTTGATATTCCAACCCATGTTGTCTCCCGGGCCTACGATGCTGACTTCTTCGTAGAGGTCCTGGCCCGCGTCGCCACAAAACAACTCGTTGGTTCCCCCGGTGTCGAATGAGCAGCGGAACGGGTTACGCAAGCCGTATGCCCAGATCTCGTCGCAGCCGTCCGCGCACCCGGGCGTACCCGCGAAAATGTTTCCGGGCGGGATGGTGTAGTCGCGTCGCGGGTCGGCAGGAAACGCATCGCCGCTGTCCACGTCTAGTCGCAGGATGTTGCCCAATAGGTTGGTGATGTCCTGGCCGTTGCCGATCCCGGGGGTGTGGAAGGGGGCCACATCGTTGCCACCGCCCCCGTCGCCGAGGCTGACGTACAGCAGGCCATCAGTCGGTCCGAATGCCAGTGTTCCCGAATTGTGGTTGAACTGCGGTTCGTCGACCTCCAGGATGATCCGTTCGCTGGCCAGGTCCGCGACGTCCGGCGTGAGCATGGGGACCGTGAATTCCGATATGCGGGCCACATGATTGAATCGCGTGACTTCCAGGTCGTCCAGGAACAGGACCAGCCCCACTCCCGCACCGGCCTGAAGATCCAAACGCTTGATCGCGGGTGGAAAGGCAAAGTCCTGAATCTCGAAGAAGTTGTTGGCATCGCACCGCAACGTGGCCGTGTTGCTGTTGACCACGCCCACGATCGATCCGTCCTCGCGCCGGGCCGTCACGGTTCCGGGTGTGACGCCCACGGCGTTGCGGTGGACCAAAAAGAATCGCACTTTGATCACAGGCTGGTCGAATACGATCGAAGCGCCGGCATTGGCTGCAATCTCAAAGGCGTTCAAGCCGCTGCAGTAGAAAGGCGGAGTCAATTGTGTCCCCACGAGGCCTCCGATCAGGGTCACATCGCCGGGAATAGGGATGCCGGTTTCGAACGTGATCGGAACCGGGGCAGGCTGGGGAACGCTGTAATAAACGAAGAACCTTCGGTTGTTGACGAAATCTGGATGAAACGCCAAGCCGAGCAGGCCTCGTTCGTCGAAGTTGCCGAACGCTCCAAGGGTGACCATCTTGGAGGACAGGTCCAGAAAGGGAGCAGGTAGGAGCGTGCCCCCCGCATCGACGATGCGAATCTGGCCAGTCTGGTCTGTAATGAAGAGGCGGCCCGAACCATCGCCGGCGTGAGTTACCAAGTTCGGGGCGGTCAAGCCCGTGGCGATCTCCTGCAGGGCGATCTTATCGACCCCCAGGACCACGCCCGGCCCGGACACGGCAAACAGGGCCAGGACTGCTAACGTCCTTCGGTTCCGGTTCATCTCCTGCTCCTTTGAGTATTTGGGCTCGGTGGCACCTATTGATCGAGATTCCCGCCGATGCATGGCTGAGGTCATGCGTCGCGGATCCAGAATGGTTTATTGCTGGCCGGCACGCTCGTTGATGGCGGGATGGCACGGCATTGTCCCCTCATTCCTGTCGAGGCCTGTACGGCGACCTTCGCGCTTGGCTCCTGTTAATGTGTCAGATTGGCCCACGTCTTGCAGTTACCGACTCGGCCCGAGCCGGCGGGCCAGGATAGTGCCAACCCATGACATTAACGGTTCGGCCATGGTGTCGGGTCCACCCGCGGCTCAGTACTGTTGGGGTGACAGGCAGAATGCTTGGGGCAACCCCCTCCGAAACAAACATGCGACGTCATCGCGGCCGACCGGCCTGCAAGATGCCGGGGCCCCGCAGCAAAAACGTCGGTGCGTCCATCTTTTCACACCCCCGACGCCTCTCGTAAATGTCCAGTGGCCGGTTAATCCTTGCCGAATTCGGGCACCGGCTATGGGGGGCTACCCCACCAAGCTGCAGGTCTTGGTTGAATAGGTAGCTTGGGGGCGTTGGGTAGATTAAGGTTTCGCTGACGGGCAGTGAAAGCGGTGATTCGACGACAAGAGCCCCGGCCATCGTTGACCGGGGCTCTCGGAAGATTTGCGCTTCGCCATCGGCGGCGAGAAAGGCCCTATTTCTTGGCTTCTTTCTGCTTGAGAATGGCGTCGATTCGGGCTTTGTAGCCTTCAAAATTCCGAGGCGACAGGCGCTTTCCGTTGACGTAGACCGACGGCGTACCGCGGACGTTCACCTTGGCGCCGCCGGGCGTGTCGGCCATGGCCAGGGCCTCCATCTTGGCCTTGTCGCCAATGACGGCGTCGAACTCAGCCAGGTCCATACCGATGGCCTCAGCATGTTTTCGCAGGCCTGGCACGTCCAACGTTCGGCCGGCCAGGATCAGGTCGTGCATCTTCCAGAAACCGTCGTTGCCCTTTTGCTTTTGGGCCAATACTGCGGCTGCGTGGGAAGGTTTGGCCCGGTCCCACATGGGGTAGTTCTTCATGACCCAACGCACCTTGCCTGGATAAGTTTCCATGACCTTCTTGATGGTCGGGGCCTCTTTGACGCACCATCCGCAGGCGAATGATGCATATTCCACAACGGTCACCGGGGCATCCTTAGGCCCGCGGATGGGCGAATCGCCGATCTCAATGTCGTACACCGTCGTGTCGGGCGGGCGCGGCGCCGGCTTTTGGGGCCGGCCTTTGGCGGCCTGGACGGATCGCAGCTGAACCAGAACTTTCCGCAAGTCCGACCGCACGGCCTTGATTTCCTGCCGGATGGCGGTCAACTCCTGCTTCATCTGTTCCTGGGACTGCTGCAGCGCCTCCACCGTGGCCGGTGCCGGCTCGTTTTGTGCCCCGGCGGTGCCCGCCCATATCAGCGATCCCGCCAAAATGGCCTGTCCCAACCTTCTAGAACCCCAAATCATGCTCATGGTCTCACCTGTTCTTGTGTTATTGACCCGATTTCACTGTCAATTCTGACCGCCTTCCGCCAGCCAGTCACGTTCCGGGCGCCATTTATAACGGCAGTTCGGCCTCAAAGCCAGTCGGCCTTAGACGAGCCAGGTGGGCCGCTGAACCGTGAAAAGCGGACGCCGCGGCAGAGGAAAAGGCGGTGCGACCCATCAAGCCAGGGGGCGAGCCGGGAGCAGCCGGGCCATAGAAGGCGATTTGAACGGGGACGGACGGGGCTGTGGAAACGGTCCTTGTCGGTGATGAGGTCAGGATGCAGGTAGGGCCGTGGGCATTGGGGGCCGATAATGTCCTCGATAAGAGTTTTCTAATATGACGGGCCGGGTGGCTAGAATGGCGGTATAGGGTGGTACAATGGGGATTGCGCTTTGGGTCGAGGACCGGCGACGTGGGGCGGTCGGGGCGGCTTCCGGCATTCGACAGGCCCGGCTGAGAGAAGGGCCCGTTCTGGGCCAGGGGGATGGTCGAATCGGACATGGATTCTCGAGGGAGCCGAGGCACAGTTGGGTGTTCAATTCCCGCTGGACGCGGATAATCGGAGCTTGATCGGTTGTTCAGAATTGATGGCGAGCGCAGAGGGGTGAGAGCGAGCTCGCCGAGCTTGTTTTTGATTGGATGGGTTGTGGCTTTCCTGCTGTGTCAGACGGTCTTAGCCAGGCGGAGCACCAATTCCCTGCCCTTCGACACGTTTGACGACAATCCGGATGATGCAGCCATTCGCCGCACCGACCTCGGTGCTGACGGGCCTGTAGATGAGAATGCCCATGCCTTGATCGATTTGCAGCAGGTGAAGCTTGGCTTTTGGCTGCCCACCGATCCACAGGCGGATCCGTTTGCAGGCGATTTCAACACCAATGGGTTGTTCTTACGCATGGACGTATCGGTGGCTGGGGTGGTGAATCCACCGGGCAAGACCCAACCAGGGCAGTTTGCGCCCTTTGCGTACGGCCCGAACCCGGTGTACGGATTTATCGAGGTGGAAATGGATCGAGATTGGGACACTGGAGGGGAGCTGGCCAATCCCGAGCACCGCTTTTTGGGCAACGTGGTCCGGTTTGGCGGGGTGCCCTCGGCCAATCAGTTTATCGACCGCCCAGCCTTGAGTGGGGCGGCGTTTGATGGAAACTTCTTGACACTGCCGTACGTCGAGCGATCCGGCGAGGAATTCCATCTAGCCTTGCTGGGTAGCTTCTTCACCGCGAGCGACATTACCGAAATGGCCGGCGACGGGGACATGATATTTGAGGCGGACGAGACCTGGCGGATTGACGCGCCGTGGTTCCATCGGGCCCACGGCTACGAGCCGTTCAGTTTGGCCCTGGGCGGGACCTTCGCGGGAGAGTACATGCCGTCCTGTACCCTGCAATTTGCTCACGATTCCGTCGCTGGGATGACCCTGATTTCGCTAGTTTTTCCACTCACAAACGAAGCCGCGGGGCTAATGGTGGGCGCTCCTCCCGAGCCGCTCAACGGGAATCCCTCCGACCAGGCCTCAATACTGGAAGCATTGACGGATTTGCGGGATAGTGCGATTTTCCTGAGTGTGTTCCCGACGGGGCTGCCGGAAGAGGCCATCATCAGCGGGTGGCTGACTAAGGATCCCACGCGTTTTACAGAACCGCCCCGTTGGGACGTGACGGCGCTGGTAGGAACAAGCTATACTGCACAGTTGCCGGAGGGGGAGTATTTCGTCTGGACGGATGTCTTCCCCGACGTCGTTCGCGGAGACATGAATGCTAACAGCAAGACTGACGATGATGATCGGCAGATGATGCAGCTATACGTCGCCAGCCAGGACGCCGCCGACGGGCTGCTTGACGGTCGGGTTGTGCTGCCCAACTTCTCGCTGAATTTCAGCGTCTTTGACCTCGACCACAGCGGCGTGGTGGACTCGGTGGATATGACCCTGATCAGCGAGCTGGGTGACCAGGATGGCGACGACGACGTGGACCTGTGCGATTGGGCCCGCGTGCAGAATTGCTTTTCAGGCGACGGTGTCCCGATCGACCCGAGCCAATGCGGCACGGCGGACCTGGATGCGGACTCGGACGTGGACCTGTTGGATTCGAGACGCATAGAGGCCGTCATTAGCGGGCCGTCCTCATCGTGAGGCGAGCCGCGTCGCCTCGGCGCCGGGGCACGTTGAATAAGGAGCGGACGAAAGCGTGAAGGGGCAAGGCCAGCAACTCGACCCGGCTGCCTCGCGTCACTGGCGGGCGGTCCGAGCGTTCACGCTGATCGAGATGCTGGTGGTCGTGTTTATCATTTCGCTGCTGCTGACCATTCTGATGCCGGCACTGTCAAAAGTCCGGGCCGACATGAAGATGCTCAAGTGCTCCTCCAACATGCGGAACATCGCCTTTAAGTTTCAATTGTTTGCCGAAGGGGAAAACGCCGAAGGACGCGGCGACAGCGATCGGCGCGGTCGGCGCAGCTTCTTCGTGAACGATTTCCAGGAGAGTCTGTACCGCATCGACGAATTCTGGGACAAGGGCAAGTCGTCGACGGGCACGTTGACCTCGAGCGAAGAACTGATGTTGTGCCCGGCCGGTGCCCCCCAGCTAGACAAGCGGCGGGGCTTTCCGTGCAGCAGTGCCGCTATCGGCCCGCCCGACGATATATCCCTGGCGGTCAACATGCGTCTCTATCGGGCGGAAATTGAATTCATGGGGCGGCGCGTACTGGCCCCGGTGGCTTCGACGAGTGTGCGTCGTGACGTATTGAGTCACCCTTACGTTCCGTTGATGTTGGACGTTGACGGCGAAGACGCCCTGGCCCGCCGGGTGCAACCGTTCTACACCGCCCCCGCGGTGGATGAAACGCCGGGTCCATATTCGGACGGTGGGCTCTGGATGCCGTCCAAGCGCCACGGTGGCCGAACCAACGTGGTCTTTGTCGGGGGGCACGTCCTGACGAGCCAAGATCCCGCCTCGGAACCCTGGGATTGGGCCTATCAGGCCCACGCTGGACGGTAATTGATCGCCCCTGACGACCGATGCCGGAGAGTCCCCGCGTCATCATGGAGGGGTCTCAACCGGTGTGGCTGCGCTGGCCCGGCATGAAACACGTATGAGCCTTCAAAGACGGCTAGCCTATCTGCTTGCGGCTTTCGCCGCGTTCTCTTTGGCTGCGACCTTCGGCACAATCTACGGGATTCAGCTTCAAGTCAAAGGGGCCATGTTGAGCCTGCGGCGATCGCTGGATGAAACGCTTCAGATTGACCGTTTGCGGCTGGAGTCCCGCGAGCGATGTTTCCAGCTTCACGAGGTGGTCAACGGCGTTCGCCAGGTGGATGAATGGTACAAGGCGGATCGTGACGGTTTTTTCACCCGGCTCGACCAAGTGGCCCGGTTTGCGGCTGGACCGGCGGAGCGTGGCGATGCCATAAGGTTGTTGGAGCTATGTGCAACGCTGCAAGAGACGTTCACAGATTGCGAGGAGTGCGCCTTTCGCGGTGACACGGCCAAGGCCAAGCAAGTTCTTTCAGGCCGCCTGGAGCAGCAACTTCTGCCGGCTTTGGATCGACGACTTGTCATTGCCCGCGATATCCTGGAGGAAACGCGAGGCCGATCCATCGATCAGTTGGTGACCACCAACACCCATGTGCTGACCTTTTCGGCGTTAATCGGGGTTTTTGGCGTGGGGATGGTGACGGCGGGAACGGCCGTGATTCGCCGATGGGTCATCCTACCCGTTCGAGACCTGCAACAGGCTACGCGCCAGTTTGGGCAAGGTAACCTGGACGTCCGAGTGCAGCCCGTCGCCAACGACGAATTGGGGGATCTGGGCGTGGCCCTGAATAGTATGGCGGGCTCGTTGTCGGGTGCCCAGGCCGACCTGCGAGCCTCGGAGGCCAAGTACCGGTCGCTTTTCGAGAATCTTCGCGACACCACGGTGATTTGCGACGCGGCCGGACGCGTGATCGAGTGCCACGAAGGTGCCTCTAAACTGCTGGGTGCCATGGCCGCGGATCAGAAGGGGCGATTCTTTCTGGAGGTTTGGCCTCACTGGCGGACGGAAGGGCTTGACTGGCCGGCGCTGATAGAAAGGGTTATCACCGAAGGAAAGCGGGTGCAACTCAGCGACATGATGCTGACGTGCGAGCCCCAACAAGCCGAGCCGGCCACCGTGGACGTTATCGCCTATCCAGTGGTTTTCGCGGACGATCAACACGTGGCCATCGTGTTGCGGGATGTCACCGAGCGGCATCGCCTGGAGCGCCAAACCCGACACGCCGAGGCCATGGAGGCGACAGTCAATTTCGCCCGCGGCGTGGCCCACGATTTTCACAACATGTTGACCAGTGCAATTTCGAGTTTGTCGCTGGAGACTTCGGCCCCGGGTGACGCCAGGCGGCAGGATCGAGTGGGTCGGGCGCTGCGGGCCTGCCGTCAGGCGGCGGGCTTGTCTCGAAAACTTCAAGAGTTCGCCAGCGCCGATCAGGGCGACCCGCAGCCTCTGTGCCTCAAAGAAACGGTCGAACTCATTTTGAGTGCTTTTGACGAAACGTTCTTCGATGGCATCCAACTGGAAACGGTTTTGGACCAATCGGTTTTTGTCCGGGTGGACCGCGACCAGATGACCCAGGTGGTGCTCAACCTGAGTCACAATGCCAAAGAGGCGATGCCCCAGGGCGGGCAACTGCGCATCGAAGTCGGGTGTGCCCACGGCGGGGGGTCGGACGGGTCGCGAGCGCCCGGAGGGGCCGTCTTGACGGTTGCCGACTCGGGCCAGGGCATGACCCGGGAAGTCAGGGAACGGATATTTGAGCCGTTCTTCAGCACGAAAGATCGCGATTCACGCAGCAGGGGGATGGGATTGGCGGTGGTTCACGCGGCCGTCAGGAACATGGGCGGAACCATCCGCGCGGAAGCTGAGCCCGGGGTCGGATCGATTTTCCGCGTTACCCTGCCCTTGGAGGACAGTCAATCCGTCCGGGCACATTCGCATGATTCGTAGGAACGTGGAACGCTACCGTATAGGGCGCAAGAAAGGATTCTCGCACCAGCGACAGCGATACCGGTCTGTCTCACCGGTTGAAAACCGGTGCCACATAAGTGTTCTGTTAGAGTTCCTTAGTATTCTTCCTCGGGCGGCGTCTCGGAGAAAATGTAACCCACGCCCCGGATAGTGTGAATCAGTCGAGGGTAATTGCTGCTCTCCAGCTTATTGCGCAGATAGTTGATGTAGACGTTGACGACGTTGCTGTCACCGTCGGTATCGTCGCCCCACACTTCTTCCAGGATAGCGGTCCGGGCAACTACCGTGTCGGGGTGGCGCATCAAATAGGCCAGGAGATCCACCTCACGCAGCGACAACGTGGCCTGGAGAGAGTGGCGCCGTACGGAACGGGTGAGCAAGTCCAGCTCTACGTCGGCAAACTTCAGCAGGTGGCGGCGCCCCGGCTTGGCGCGTTTGAGGACGGCGTTGACTCGGGCGATCAGTTCATCGACGGCGAACGGCTTGCAGAGGTAGTCATCGGCACCGTGCCTGAAGCCGTCGACCCGGTCGGGCACGGTGGACTTGCCGGTTAGCATGAGAATGGGGACGTCGCTGCCGGCGGCTCGTACGGCATCGGCGATGGCTAACCCGCTTCCGTCGGGGAGGTTCAGGTCCAGAACGATGATGTCAAATAGCTGAGATAAAAGCTTCTGCCGGCCTGACTGGATAGTCGCCGCGTGATTCAGGAGGAACTGTGACGGGTCAAGACCTTCCCGCAGGGTTCGCACAATCTCCGGATCGTCTTCGACCAGAAGCATTTGAATGGGGGCGGAGGACGCTTCAGCCATTTTTCACCGTATCACGTGCCTATTGACTGACCAGCGCCGGTATTCTATCAGGAAATCCGGAGGTTCCCAAGGCACGGTGAGGGTCCACTTCTAGTCGAGGTATCCCAGGGCGCGGAGTCGCTCCACGACGACGGGTTCGAGCTCGATCGGTTGGGCTGGCTCGGGGGCAAGGTCATCGCTTGTCTCGGCCCACCACTGCTCCAACCGCTTTATCATCATGTTGCGCGGTGCCCACAACGACTGGTTACCATAGAGTTCCACCTGTTCTTTTGGGTCGCCGACCAGATCATACAGCTCGCAAGGGTGCCGGTTTTCGTCGGTGTCCATCCATTTGGGGGCGGCCAATGCGGTACCATTGTGCGACCCATTGGCCCTATGCTGAAAGCGCCGGTGGAGCTTCCACCGGCGGGTCACCGCTGCCTGCGAATACCGGTCGCGGATGAGCAGCTCACTGATGACCGGGCGTGGCCTGGGGTCGGACGAGAGCAAGTCGCGCCCGCCCATCCTCTCTGCCTCACCGGCCATCGCCAGAATGGTCGCCGCAAGGTCGACGTGGCTGACGGGCTGACGGATACGAATACCCTGGGGACCATCCGGAACGACCGCCACCAGGGGCACGTGGATCAATTCCTCGTACAAAGAATGGCCATGACCGATTCGCCCATGATCCATGAACTCTTCACCATGGTCGGCCGTGACCAGGACCGCGGTTTGCTCCAACATTCCGGCGCGCTCGAGAATGTCGAGCACCTTTTTGACCTTGCCATCCAGACGCCGCACAGCCCCGTCGTACATCTGAATCATCTGGTTGAGTTGCTCGTCGGTCAGGGAGGTTTGGCCGCGCGACACGGATCGTCGAAGCCGCCCATAGTCGCGGGCGCTAAAGTCGCGATAGATGTTGGTGTCCCGGTCTCCGCCAAACGCGGCAATGTGCCGCCGGCGCGGTTTGTAGGGCCAATGAGCTTCGAGAAAGTGCAGGTAGGTGAACGCGGGTTGGTCCGGGGCGGACTCCAACCAATCGGCGAACAGTTTCAACAGGTGGTCGGCCTTGCCGGCGTTGGGCACATAGACGTCGAAGCCACGGTTCAACCGGCTGAATTCACCCAACTGGGCGTTGTTGATAAAAGCCCCGCAGCGCCACCCGACCCGGGACAACGACTCGGCCAGCGTGGGCTCTGATGATCTCAGCACGTCGGTGGTCACGGTCAGTTGGCCCTTGCTCCGCTTGATTCCTTGAAAGGACCGGTGTTGCGAGGGATAGAGCCCGGTCAGCAAAGAAGTCACCGAGGGTTTGGTCCAGGAACTGGTGCTGTAGGCGCGCTTCCACAAGGTGCCGCGCCGAGCCAAATCGTCGATAGTCGGTGTCGTGGGGCGGTGGTAGCCGTAGCAAGACAGATGATCGGCCCGGAGACAGTCGATTACGATCAGGATGACCCCTCGAACCATGACTTCCTCCTGATGACGGCGTGCGCCTGATTTGGCCTCGGCGAACTGGGCCGCGCGTTCGTCACCTCTCCTAGGGCACGCCGGCGATGGTCCTTTGCAGGACCGCGAAATCGCTCGTGTCCACGTCCGAATCGCCGTCGGCGTCGTTGATCGAGCAGACGGTTAACACCGGTACTTGGGGCCCGTTCATGCAGGCGTCGAAGCCGGGCACGTCCGCCAAGGTCACAAATCCGTCGATGTTGTTGTCGAACCTGACGGTGGAGGGTACCGGGTTCAGGCTGAACGCTTCGATGAAATCGGGTTCACCGCTGTTGGCGTTGACGATATAGACTGACTCGATGGACTTAATCCCCAGAAAGTCGTGAAGGTTGTCCAGGTCCAACAGGGTGATCGTTCCCAGCAGGCCGCCGGGGGGGACATCGAGTGAATCGATGTCCGCCCCTTGCAGCCCCCCGGAGAAGCTAAGAAACACGTACTCGCCGGTCACCACCGGCGCTCCGGGCTCGGTTCCCTTGACTTCGACGATAATGCCAAAATCGTCGGTCCCTCCCGTCTCCAGCGAGCCGTCCAATCTGACGGCCGTGTCGATCAACGCCACCTCAAAGGTGCGCGTCGTCGTGGCGCGGGTCAGCCCGCTACGTGGTTGTCCCACGTCTCCCAGGGAATCTGCGAAGTGAACCTGACCCGAAGGGCTGTATGTCCCGCCAAAAACCTGTGTGTCGGGAATGTTCAATCTGATGGCTTTGACCACTGTTTGACCGGTCACTCCGCAGACCCCGACGCTGCGGTCGTAGGTTTTCTCGCCGCTAACGACCTCGGCGGAGGTGAGCACGGTTTGGGCGAAATCCAGGGTGCCGGGCGCCACCAGCGGATTGATCCACGTGACGCACTCTTCGTTGTTTCCAGGCAATTCCTTGATCCACGGCACGACGACGAAGGCGTCGCGCAGGTTGGTCAGGGGGTCGAGCAGGGCCAATCCGTGC
>JBHHVM010000056.1:0-12139 GCA_046754265.1 Phycisphaerae bacterium | reverse complement strand
AGGCCGAACCATTCCGGCAGCCAATGGGAACCCGCCCCGGGCTGAAAATAGAGACGATTGAAGGTCACGATGGCGTGCCAGGCTGCGCCTGCATCACTGGCGGCCAGGATGACGGCCAGCGCCAACCCTATGGCACCGGCAAAGCCCGCGCCGATCAGAGCGACGACTTTCAGGCTCTGACCGGTCGATTGTTTCGAGCCGACCCGCAACAACACCTGATGCAGCACCATGGCCCCCAGGGCGGCGACGGCGGTTTGTTTGAACCACAAACCCACACCCGCCACGAACCCGCAAATAAGCAATGGCCCGACGCGCGATGCTGAGGCGGCCAACGCCCGGATGTAAAACAGCATGGCCAGCAATTCGGTCAGCACGAAGAACGTGCTGGGGCGATTGCAGCCGACGTGGAAGTACTGTTGATTGAGAATCAGCCCCGCCAGGATGGTGGACAGGCCGGCCACCGTGTCGCCGTAGAGCCGGCGGGTTAGCAGAAAAAAAACCACCGAGCCGGCCAACACCGCCAGGGCGCAGACGACAATGATCCCGGTCATGGTTCCGCCACTGGCCCAAAACGCCAGGGCGTTGGTCCAAAAGATGCCGGGGGGTTTGTTGTCCCACAACTGCGTATATAGCACGCCGCCGCGGGCCATCTCCCGCCCGAAGTGGGCAAAAAGCCAAGCGTCGAACTCATCCACCCGCAGATGAGCGATCAACTGACCCAGAACCAGCAAGGGCAGGGTGGCCATCGCGGTGGGAATGACCACCGCCAACGACAATCCGCCAGCGGCAGGTGTACGGGAACGGCGCTCCAGGTCCGGTGCAAGATCGGTCATACTGGCCGGAGTTATGCCCCGTGGCTGGTGGGGCGTCAATACGAGCGTAGCTTTGAGCGCTTATTGCGGCGGTTTCGCCGGTGCGCACCAGTAACTTAGGCCTTCTCGTCGTCAGCCTCTTCGGCTGAATCATCCGCGCCGTCGCCCTTGCCCGGCAGGGCCGGCTTGGAGGCCTGGGCCAGCATTTCCTCCGGCTGATAGTCGTAGTACATGGTCATCTGTTCGCGGAAGTATCCACCGCGGCGGGTCTGGGCGGCGTTGAGAATCGCCCCGAAAATGTGGGCATTAACCTGCAGCAGCAGGTCGCAAGCCCGTTGGGCCACGCCGCGGGTGTTCTCCTTGGCCCGGCAAACCAGGATCACACCATCGACTTTGGTGGCCAAGACGGTGGCATCGGTGGCTAGCAACACCGGCGGCGCATCGATGATAACATGGTCGTATCGGCTGGCGGCCGCGGCGAGCACCTCTTCTAGCTGGGCGCTGGACAGGCGTTCAGCCGGGTTGGGCGGCACCGGCCCCGAGGTCAGCACGTCCAGGTTGGCGATGTCCGTTCCGTGAATGACGGCATCCAGCCCGGTCTCTCCGATCAGAATGTTGCTCAGGCCCGTCTGGCCATCGAGGGCATAAATATCCTTCAGCGCTGGCCGGCGGAAGTTCGCATCGATCAGCAGCACCCGCCGACCGCCCTGGGCGATAGTCGTAGCCAGGTTGCAGGCGATGCAGGTCTTGCCGTCCTCGGGTTTTGGGCTGGTGACGAGCAGCGTGCGCTGGCGATCCGCTGGGGCGCTGAACTGCAAGTTGGTCCGAATGGTCCGAAAGGCCTCAGCCACCATCGAATGCGGGGCGTCGCGCACGGCAGTCTCCACCCGGTCAATGGTGACCTCCTCGTCGTCCAGGTCGGACACCACGCCAAGCATGGCCACGCTAAGATGACGGACGATATCCTGTGGAGTGCGCATCGACTTATCGGTGAATTCAAAGAGGAAGGCGAGCGCGGTGGCCAAGATTAACGCACCGATGACGCCGGCGGGCAGCCAAACCAGGTTAGGCGCGCTGCGCTTGATGGGGTCCGAGGCGTGGCGGGCGATGCTGACCTTGATGGTCTGCTTGTCGCGAACCACGCGGTCGATGTCACGAATGAAGGTCTCGGCCCGGTCGCGCTGAGCCTGGAGGAACTCCAGATCGTCCTGCAGAGTGCCCAACTCGGCCCGTTTGCGGTCCAAGTCGGCCTGGGCGGCGGCGGCTTCCTCTTTCTTCTCTCGGGACAACATCAAAGCGTGTTGCGAGTTTAGAAACGCCGTGCGTATTTCCTCGCCGCGATAGTCCAGCACCTTTTGAAGTTCCCGATCACGCAGCTCGTTGAGTTGAATTTTTAGCACTTCGATCTGATTGCGCAACTCCTTAACTTGGCGGTGTTCCGGGCCGAAGTCGGTCAGCAGAGTATCGAGCTGTTGTTTCATCTGGAAGAGCTGGTTGTCCATGGATCGCACCAACGGATTCTCTTCCACGCGCTGGCGGTCCTCGACCGAAACGCCCGGGCCCGCCGGGTCGTTGTAGATCTGGGTCAGGCCCTCCAAGTCGTTGGTCTGCAATTCCAAAGCCGCCACCTGTTCGGACAGGACCCGCAACTCCTCGTACACGATGCCCGAGCGATCCACATCGGCCCCAGGAGGCAGCGTGGAGATAAACTCCCGGATCTGGCGAACCTTCTCATTGATCTCGTCGTCGAGCCGGGCCATGTCGTCGCGCTGTTCGGCTAGCATGCCGCGGTATTCGTCCTTGGCTCGGCCCTGAACCAGATTGTAATACCGCAACACTACCTGCTCGACGATTTTGGCCGGGTCGCTTTTCTTCCGACAGCCCATCGATATCCGAATGTAGTTGGTATCGCGAATGGGTGCAGCGCCCATGGTATTCTGCAGTTCCAGGAAGTGCTCCACTTCCGGTGTGTCGCGGTACCACGCCGTGCCTCGAACTTCCTGCGTTTTGAGGACTTCGTTGAGAATCTCGGGGTTCTTCATCAGGGCGGCCTGACTGTTGATGAACCGTTCATGCTCATGCTGGAGCAGGGTGCTTTGAACCAAACTGTTACCTTCGTGTGGGCGGTCGGTAATGCACTCCACCCAGGCCTCGGCCCGATAGGTTGGGTACTTGTAGTAAATCAGGATGAACGCGCCAACCGCTATGGCTCCGAAGAGCATCCATAGCAGGATGACCATGACCATGCGGCGCTTCAGGACGCCGACCAGATCGCCGAATGAAACACCGCCGCTGACCTCGTCCCCGGGCGCGGCGACTGCGGGAAGGGGTATCCGCTCCGGCAAAGTGGCGGGAACCGTTGTCATGTCGCAACCTCAAATCCGTGTGCCCCGCCCGGCGATGACCCAAGGCGGGGTGAAGGCTCAAAAAGTCTCGGGCTCTTCGATAAACAGGTTCTTCAGCACATAGCCCACAAGGGCGAACAGTCCGAAAGCGATGGGTAGCATGGCCAAGCCTAGGAGTTCGTGAGGCGTGCCGCTGGCCCAGCTCCGAAGATCATAGATGTACAAACACCCGGTGGTTGTCACTCGAATGACGTTGCACATGATGGCAATGGGGATGCATGCCGCCACCATGACCACGCGCTGCCAAATGGGCCTGTCACCGAGGTAGGCCATGGCGGTGCCCAAGGCAAAAAAGGCCATGATCAAGCGCATGCCGCTGCATGCTTCTTCCACGTTGAGATTCCCCGACGTGCCACGATAAAGAAAATCGATGACCACGCCCGAGACTTCCGTGTGGACGCCGGGAAGGAGTGACAGCAGCACGCTGGCCACTTCCGAGGCCAGTTTGCGCAGCGGAAAAGTCAGCGTAAAGTACAGCCCGTCCGGCAACGGTATGGCTAGCACCAAGTAGCAGATGGGGAACCAAATCAGACGCAGCAGCGCCCAGCCCCCCATCAAGAGCACCAAGCCCAACATGGCGGGTATGATGGACAGGGATTGCGGATAGCCGGCCGGAAAGATCAGCAGGAACCAAAAGCAAGTCCCAAAGGCGGCCAGGAGCAGGAAGAAACCCACCCAGCTTGGTCGGAACGCCGTCGAGGCCAGTTGCGGCTTGATGGTGGACAGAAAGTAGAGACTGAACAAGGGTACCAACCAGCCGTGGGACCAGTTGGGATCGTGCCACCATTTGTGAACGATCAAATCGGCGATAGGCCGGCGATAGGCCAGGAGCAGCAACGCCGCCAGAATGACCATCTGCAATCTCGCCGTCGGCGAGATGATCCGGCCCCAGGATAGGCCACCCGGGCTGCGAGCGGTTGATGCCGTGCGGGTTGGTGCAGTCACTTTCATACTCCTACGGGAAAAGTCCCTGAAAGCGATTCTGCGCATCCTGCTGGGCGCTGACCGATGCCCGAACCTGCCGACGCGTGATGTCCACATCCGCAAAGTTGCGGTCATAGACAAAACCAAACCCGTAAGTGATTCGGAAAGCGTTGCGCAACACGGCCAGGAAGATTGAAGCCGGGTGTGTGCCGAAGACGATCAGGTCGTTGCGTTTGATAAAGAAGTCGGGGTCCTTGCCGGCAAAGATTCGATCGACGTCCACCTGGATCATCTCTTCGCGATCGCCCAACCGGCGATAGATGGTGCAACGTTGGGGCCAGGCCAAGGCCCCCAGGTTTCCGGCGGCGGCGATGGCTGCTTTGAGGGTCAACTGTCGGCCGCTGAGCCCGTAGGCGCCGGGTCGGTTGATTTGCCCCATGATGTAGTACTCGCCGATTTCGCCGGACATCACCCGCACCGTATCGCCGGGGCGAATGATGATGTTTTGCCGCGGATCGCCGTTTCGCAGTTCCTCGGCCGAGACACGGATCACCCGGTTGCGAGTCTCACCCGCCAACTTTGACCAATCGACGCTGGGTTGGGGCAGCGCCGGGTATTCGGGCGGCCCCGCCTTGCCCGTATCGGCCGGCTCGCTGGTAGGAGCGGACGCAGGCACCGGAGGTTCCACTTCGATCCATTTGCCGTTCAGGAAGATCCAACGCGATTGCGGCGGAGCCGGTTCGGCAGCCAATTCACCTGCTTGGTCTTGGCTGGGTTGTTCGACGGGCTGGCTCTGTGTCGGCGCAATCGCATCCATCAACTCTTGCCGGGCGGGCCGGTCGTCGTCTGACGGCAAGTCCTGGTCCGTCTGCGATGGGCCACTTTCCGGAGCGGACGGCTCCTGCCGAGCAGCCAGGGCCGGGGCCCCGTATGAACTCGACAACCCGGGGGCAGACGAAAGGTGGGCCGATTCAGTTGGCTTGGATGCCGCTTCGGGAGTTGGAGAATCGGGTGGAATCGTTCCCGTGTCGCTGGCGGCCGTAACCCCTTCCTCCCGGAAGACGAAAATGTCGGTCACAATGTCCGACAGGCCGCCGGCGACGTTGAGCGCCTCCAACAACTTGTAGTCCGGAGTGGGCACTGGATAGAGGTTGGGGGCAGCAATGGCGCCGAAGACGTTGACCGTGGCGTTCCGGCGAACAACCGGCTCGATAATAACTTCCGCGTCTCTGAGGACGCCTTTTTGGTCCAGGTAGTCCGCGATCTCCTGCTCGAGCTCTCGCGAGGTCAGGCCTGTAGCCTGCAACGCCCCGACGACGGGGATTCGGATGTTGCCCATTTCATCAACCGGGACGTTGACCTGCGTCTCGGTTCCGCGGGCCATTAACTCCAGGATACGGACTGACAGCGTATCGCCCGGGCCGAACCGATACTCCTCGAACGATGGCACCAGATCTTCCGGAAGCGGGTCCGAAGCCCCGGGGATCCCCCCGGGGGCATCCTGAATGCTCAGCGTGGTACGGATTTCGGTGGTCCCTTCATGGTCAAAATCGCCGACCGCTGTCGGTTCCAGCCAACTGTTGAGCAACGACTTCATGCACCCGCCCCCAAACATGAGCGGGAGCAGCAGGCCAATCCCGCACAGGTAGCACCGCCGCCCGAAGGGCGTCTTGGTCCCGCCCGCGGTGCACAGGGTTAATTGATTTGTTGCTTCTATTTTCACAGAGTCAACTTAATTCCTGTACCTCATTCGTCGGTCTTCCAAGGCGCGTAAGTCCCTCTGCAAGCGGCGCATAGGGCCGCTATATTATCGGCAAGGGGCTGGCCGGTGGTTAATAGACCTGTACCCCCCCCTTGCGATATGCAGCCATGCATACTTCGTTTGATTGCCCGGTTGGGTTCGCCTTCAACGCCAATACTGGCACTGCCACCACGACATGGGCGCAGGACCCGGGATCGAGGTCCGAATTGGAGGAATTGACGCTTTCGGGGGGGCGAGTACACTGGCACACCAGTCGGGCCCTTGGATCGCGGTCGGCGCGGCTGCGAGGGTTTCGGTGCATCCGACCTAAGATACTGGACACAAAGAACATGCGACTAGGACGACTTTTTCAGTTTGCCGCCATGATGGCCAGCGGGGCAATGCTGCTTCAGCTCGGCGGCTGTAGTTCGACCGATGCCTTCGAGTTCATTCAGACCATCCTGCTGGGCGTCACGGCCGCGGGTGCGGTGGTGATCATCCAGAACGTATAACATCGGATTTGTGCGAACTCGGCCGATCCGCCACCGGCCGGTCGGGCGGTCACAAACCGGATTTGCCAACCCTGTTGAAGCTGATTTGCACACCCCGGGAGGGATGTATGCAGACCCATTTTACCCGCTCGGCCCCGGGCTTCCTGTGGCGCTACGTGCCGTCGCTGGCCCTGCTCTCAATGGCACTGTCTGCACCGGCGGCGACCGGCCAACCCAGCAGCGGCGCCCCGGCCGACGACCAGCCGACCATCGCCTCTTTATTTGGCGATTTCCTGCACTATGCCCGCATGGGCAGGTTTGACTTGGCTGACGCCAGTGCCGAGCAGCTTCTGGGTCATCCGGACCTGGACGCCGTGAAGGTGCTTGAGGCGGCCAACCAAGATCGGCGCAGCTTGGACACGCTGCTGATGATCATCCGAAACTCGGACGTGGGGGCCAACGCCACGCGAGTGCTCGAGTTGATCCAGGAAGGTGAACGTCAACTGCGGCAGGATCCAAAGCGGATCAAGGACAATATCGAGAAGCTGGCCGGCCCCCCGCAGTCGGAGTATTACGCGACCCAACGCCTCATCGAGTCCGGCGAATATGCCGTGCCCTGGATGATCAATGTGTTGTTGGACGACGGCAGGAAAGGCCTACACGGCAGGATAGCCTCGGCGCTGCCCAAGTTGGGCAAGGCAGCCCTGAATCCGTTAGTGGCTGCGCTGGCCATGGAAAACCGGCAGGTGCAGGACGCTCTCATTCGAGCGCTGGGGGAGATCGGGTATTGTCAGGCGGTCCCCTATCTGCGCCAGGTAGGCCTGGATCCCGAAGCGACTGAAGCCACGCTCAAGGCGGTCCACTCAGCCATCCAGCGGATCGAGTCTCGCAGCGGTCAGCGCTGCGCCTCGTCGCCCGCGGATGGATTCCTGGCCCTGGCCAATCAGTACTATGACGAGCACGGCTCGGTGAAGTCTGACCCGCGTCTCCCTCAGGCCAACGTCTGGTATTGGAATCCACAGACGCAGTTTGCAGAGGCCACCCCGGTTCCGCAAGCCATCTTCGGGGCGGTCATGGCCATGCGCTGCTGCGAGGAGTCCTTACGCATCGCCCCCAGCAACGATCAGGCCATTGCTCTGTGGCTGGCTGCCGACATCCGGCGAGAGTCACGGCTTGGCATGGACGTGGAACGGGCCGAGCAGGTTGAGGTGAGTGACCCCGACAATACGCGCCCGACCGATTTTCCGCGAAGCTTGTATTTCGCCCGGGCGGCGGGGGCCCGATATGCCCACCTGGTGTTAGCCCGGGCGTTGGCCGACCGCGACCCCGACGTCGCATTGGGGGCCATTGCCGCTTTGCAATCTGTGGCCGGCAGCACGTCGTTGGTGGGGACCGAGGATTACAAACAGCCTCTGGTGCAGGCCCTGGAGTTCCCCGATCGCAAAGTGCGCATCCGGGCGGCGCTGGCCTTGGGCAACGCCCTACCCAAACAGCGATTCGTCGGCGACAGCCTAGTTGTACCCGTGCTGGCGGGGGCCTTGACCGAAGGAAGCGCCAGTCGATTCGTCGTGGTGGACGTCGATGCCGACAACCGCAATCGAGTGGCCGCCGCCCTGCGTCAGGAGGGGGCGGAGGTTGTCGCCGAGGCCAGTTTCTACAAGGCGATGGACCGGGCCCGTACCGAACTTCAGAGCGTAACCGGATTCTTCCTGGCCACTGATTTGGAAGCCCCGGGCCTGGGCACGGCTGTGGCGTCGTTGGGTGACGAGTTCTTGTTTGCCCGCACGCCCATCGTCGTGCTGGCCAAGACCGGCGGCGTGACTCTGGCCGATCAACTGGCATCGGCGGGGGCCACCGTGACACGGGTTGACAGCCGGGCGGAAGGCTCTGAGTTGCTCGATGCGCTGGAGCAGTTGCGGGAAGCCTCCGGCGAGCATCCGCTGGACTCGGATTTGGCGAGAGCACTTTCCCTGGAGGCGGCTGACACCCTGCTGCGAATAGCCCTCGACGGCCAAACCGTGTTTCATCATTCCGTGGCGGAGTCGTCCTTGATAGCCGCCCTGGCCCGCGGCGACGAAGAGTTGAGCAATCGCTGTCTGTCCGTGCTGGCCCTGATCTGCAGCCCCAGTGCCCAGCAAGCCGTGGCTGAGTTGGCCTTGGCCGACACCCAATCGGACACGCTGAGACTGACCGCCATGCGGGCGTTGTCTGAGTCAGCCAAACGGTGCGGCCATCGCCTGGGCGTGGATCTGGTCAAGCAGTTGATTCAGCTCGTCAAAGACGAGAATGACCCGGTCTTGCGGGCGGTTTCCAGCCAGGCTTTGGGGGCGTTGGATCTTTCCGACAACCAAGCCAGCGAGATTATTCGCAGCCATCACCGCGGCTAACGGCGAATCGACCCCGCGACTGACTTGGGCCGGGCCATGCCGGCGACCCGGTCTGGTTATAGGACGGGCTGCCCACTGTGGCATTCGACGCATATTCTACCCAACTCGGCCGGATAGCGGTTCGATAAACCTTACACGGTGTCTTTGAGACGTGAGGGGCTGCTAGGCACCTGTGCGCCACCGGTGCATTGTCGACGATTGCGGCGGATGTTGGTGACTGCATGAAGAAGTGGAACCAGCCGACAGACCTGAGACCCCGGAAACGGGCCACCCGATCGCGGTGGAAGATCACGCTGGCCGGGTTTTGCATCGCGGTCATCGCCGCTGGCGCCATGTTTGCCATCAATGGTCCAGGTCTGGTCAAGGCCGGCCCGCCGTTACCCGACCGGTTGGTCCGCCAGGCGGAACAAGAAATGCAGGCTGGCGACATTCGGGGCGCCCTGACCGATTACAACGAAGCCCTGTCGGCGGACCCCACCCACGTGCGGGCCAGGCTGGGTCGAGCCAAGTTGCTGGCCGGCCGGGGGGACGACTCTCAGGCGATCTCCGATTACACGCAGGTCATCCAGCAATCGCCCGAGCAGCCCGATGCTTTCTTGGGTCGGGCCCAGGCGTTTAGCAGGCTTGGGCGACACGCCGAAGCCCTGGTGGACTATGACAAGGTGGTCTCACTGGTGGGCCAGCCCGTTGACGCCCTGGTCGGCAGGGGTAAGACCCGGCTGGCGATGAACGATGCGATCGGGGCGGTCGAAGACCTTGGCAAGGCCATTGGATTGAAACCCGATCAGGCCTTGTGGTATCGGTATCGCGGCGATGCCCACCGCCAGTTGGGGGATCTGTCGTCGGCATTGGCCGATTATACAAAATCCATCGAGTTGGCCCCCAGCGATGCGATGACTTACCACAAGCGGGGCATGACGCGCCGGGCAGCGGGCGATAAGGACGGCGCGGTGTCGGATTACAACATGGTGATTCGGCTGCGCAAACGGGCCCCCAGCGTCTACTTCAACCGTGCCAATGCCAAACAATCGGCCGGCGACCTGGCCGGGGCCATCGTGGATTACACCGAGGCCTTGCGCCTTAACCCCAAAGATGCCGACGCCCACCTGGCCCGTGGAAAATGCTACGAGCAACAAGGGGAATTGCAAAAGGCCGTTGAGGACTACAGCGAGAACATTACCCAGGCCACGGATCGGGCTGCGGGATACCTGGCCCGGGGACAAGCCAAACACCGCCTAGGCGATCTATCCGGGGCCATCGCCGACTACAACCAGGCCGTCCTGCTCAAACCCAACGACCATATCGTTTTCTGTGAAAGAGCCCAAGTCAAAAGCTCCCTGGGCGACGCCTCCGGGGCCCAGATGGACTATAACCAGGCTATGGCGATTAAGCCGGACTATGCTCCGGCGTATTGCGGTCGGGGGGAAACCTTTCTGAACAATCAGAAACTGGCTGAAGCCATGCAGGATTTCAACCGGGCCATCGAATTGGACCGCAATTACATGTACGCTTACAGTTGCCGTGGGGAGGCCAAGGTGCTGCTCCATGACATCGACGGGGCCATCGACGATTTTCGCATCGTACTGAACCGATCCACCGACCGGGGCCTGGTCGAAATGGCCAACCAATACCTGGCTGAGTTGGAACCTTTCGGAACGGGAAATCGCGATCAGCCGCCCTGGCACTGATCGGGCGAATTGCGAGTTTCGAGTAGCGAGTTCGACTTTCGACTTTGGACTTTGGATTCAGCCCTGGTGGCGTTCATCGGCGAAACGGCTGACCCGGTCGTAAGCGCTGGCCAGGAATCCGATCAATGGAAAGCTGCCCGGCTCAAACGGCGAAGGGCCTAACCGTTTGAGAATGTCGTAGGCTTCGCCGCTGGGGGCAGCGATCTCGGGCAGGGCGTCTTCAGTTAGGCCAAAGGTCCAAAAACTGTCCAGGCACTCGTCCAGGGGGGCATGGGCAGCCCGAAGGTATTCGTAGACACCGTTGCCGGGCGGAGGTGAGTGCGAGCTGCAGCTTTCGGTATTCGACTTTCGACTTTCGGTTTTCGACTTTCGATTTTCGATTTTGTCATCGTGCATATCACGCCTCCGCGACGGCTTCTTGCGACAGGGCCAGGACATCCCGCAACTGATCGGTGGACAATTCGGTCAACCAGGTTTGGCCACCGCCGATGATGCGGTCGGCCAGATCGCGCTTTTGTTCCAACATCTGATCGATGCGCTCTTCCAGGGTTCCCAGGCAAACGAACTTGTGAACCTGCACCCGGCGGGATTGACCGATGCGGTGGGCCCGGTCACTGGCCTGGTCCTCGACGGCGGGGTTCCACCAGCGGTCGAAGTGGAACACGTGGGTGGCTGAGGTCAGGTTGAGCCCGAAGCCGCCCGCCTTTAGAGACAGCAAGAAGACGGGAACATCCGGGTCGTCGCTCTGGAAGCGGGCGATCATTTGATCGCGCCCCCGGGCGGACGTACCGCCGTGCAGGAAGGGCATTTCCCTCCCCAAGCGCCGGCTCAGGTCGCGTGCCAGCAGATGACCCATGCGCCGAAACTGGGTGAAGACCAGGGCCCGTTCCCCCTCGGCCAGGATTTCGTCGAGCATTTCGACCAACCGTTCGCACTTTCCGCTGCGACCGGCCAGGGGAGTTTTGTCGGGCACGTCTGTTTCCGTGCATACAGGGTGGTTGCAAATCTGTTTGAGCCGGGTCAAGGCCGCCAGCACCAATCCGCGGCGGCGCATCCCGGCCGAGCTTTCGATGTTGCCCAGCATTTCGTCCAGCACCGCCTGGTAAAGGGTGGCCTGTTCCCGCGAGAGATTGCAATAGACCTTCATCTCCATCTTTTCGGGCAGGTCGTTGGCCACGCCGGGATCGCTCTTTCGACGGCGAAGCATGAAGGGGCGAATCAGTCGCCGAAGCTGGTCGCCCCGGTCGGCGTGGTGGTGCTTCTCGATGGGCACGGCGAAATCAGTTCGAAAACCGGCTGCGGTCCCCAGCAGACCCGGGTTGAGAAACTCCATGATGGTCCACAGTTCCGAGAGGTGGTTCTCCAACGGCGTGCCGGTCAGGGCCACCCGTCGCCGGGCCCGCAGCCGGCGGATTGCCGTGGTCTGTTTGGCCGAGGGATTCTTGATGTTTTGGGCCTCATCCAGGACCAGGCGGTGCCAGGTGACGCGGCTGAGGTGGTCGAAGTCGCGGTGGGTCAGCGCATAAGTGCTGATGACCACGTCGTGGTGCTCGACCTCAGCCACGAACGCATCGCCGCCGAGGCGCTCGGCACCGTGGTGGATCATGACCTTGAGATCGGGGGCGAACCGCTCAATCTCACGCTGCCAGTTGCCCACCAAGGACATGGGGACCACCAGCAGCGTCGGGCCG